>NZ_JBEYFS010000218.1:0-20365 GCF_040634475.1 Streptomyces sp. NPDC007095 | reverse complement strand
CCCTCGTACTGGACGTACTCGGGTCTGTGCCTGGTGCGGTGAGAGTGCGTGCATGGCGTCGCAGGGCAGACGGGAATTTGACGACAGGGCCTAGGGAGGGCGTGACCGCACTCGGGCGGGCGTAGGCCGTGCTCCGGAGGGAACCCGGGCAGGCGTCGCTCGACGAGGAGGGAGCCTCATGTCCACCGTCGAGGAAAAGGGCCGGGGGGAAGGCCGGGATCAAGGCGGGGGCCGGGTCACCACCGCCGTTCCCGCTCGTCTCGACCGCCTCCCCTGGTCACGCTGGCACTGGACCGTGGTGATCGGCCTCGGCACGGTGTGGATCCTCGACGGACTGGAAGTCACGGTCGTCGGCAACATCGCCGGACGCCTCTCCGAGCCCGGCAGCGGCCTGCCGATCACCTCCGCGCAGATCACCGGCACCGCGGCCGCCCTCTATGTCGCCGGCGCGTGCGTCGGGGCGCTGTTCTTCGGCCGTCTCACCGACCGCTTCGGCCGCAGGAAACTGTTCATGGTCACCCTGGTGGTGTATCTGGGGGCCACGGCCCTGACCGCCGTCTCCTTCGAGCCCTGGTGGTTCTTCACCTTCCGCTTCCTCACGGGCTTCGGCATCGGCGGCGAGTACGCGGCCATCAACTCCGCGATCGACGAGCTGATCCCCTCCCGGTACCGCGGCCGGGTCGACCTGATCATCAACGGAAGCTTCTGGCTGGGCGCGATCGGCGGCTCCCTGCTGTCGATCGTCGCGCTGGACACCGACCTCTTCCCGGCGAACATCGGCTGGCGGCTGACCTTCGCCCTCGGCGTGGTCCTCGGCCTGGTCATCCTCCTCGTACGCCGCAATGTCCCGGAGAGCCCACGGTGGCTGCTGATCCACGGCAGACAGGAGGAGGCCGAGCAACTGGTGGCCTCGGTGGAGGACCGGGTCCGCGCCGACCTCGGCGGCCGCGAACTGCCGCCTCCCGCCGGGGAGATCACCATCCATCAGCGCAAGAGCATCGGCTTCCTCACCATCGCCCGCACGGTCTTCGCGACCTACCGCAAACACGCCGCGCTCGGCCTCTCCCTCTTCATCGGCCAGGCGTTCCTCTACAACGCGATCACCTTCGGCTTCGGCGCGATCCTGACGAAGTTCTACGACGTCCCGGCGGGCGCCACCGGCTACTACTTCGCCGTGATCGCGTTCGGCAACTTCCTCGGCCCGCTGCTGCTCGGCAAGCTCTTCGACACGGTCGGCCGCCGCCCGATGATCTCGTCGACGTACCTGCTCTCCGGGCTGCTGCTGTTCGGCACGGCCTGGCTCTTCGGCCGGGGCTCGCTGAGCGCGGTGACCCTGACGGCCTGCTGGTGCGTGGCGCTCTTCTTCGCCTCGGCGGGCGCGTCGAGCGCCTATCTCACCGTCTCCGAGATCTTCCCGATGGAGACCCGCGCGATGGCCATCGCCTTCTTCTACGCCATCGGCACGGCGGCCGGCGGCATCAGCGGACCGCTGGTCTTCGCGAACCTCACCCGGTCCGGCGTGGTCGGCGACACCGTGCTGGCCTTCCAGATCGGCGCGGGCCTGATGTGCGCGGCGGGCCTGGTCGCCGCGTTCCTGGCGGTGAAGGCCGAACGACGCTCGCTGGAGGACATCGCGACCCCGCTGTCGGCGGCGGCACCGGCCGACTCCGCCTGACGACGGCACCCGCCGACTCCGCCTGAGTACAGGGACCTGAGTAAGGGAACCTGAGTACGCGTACTCTGTCGGCCCGGCGCCCGGGCGGGAACCCTCGTACGCATGACCGAGAAGCTGTTAGGCCCTCTGCGAACGCGCCCCTGGCCGGAACGCTGGCTGACGCGCGTGCTCGGCGCCGCCCTCTCCGGCGCGGCGTACCTCCTCTGCCTCCCCTGGGACCTGCGCAACCGCCCCGGGGCGACCGGGGCGGTCACCGAGACGACCTCGATGACCGTCCTCGGCGCCGTCCTCCTCGGCGTGGCCCTGCTGCTCCTGGCCGCCTACCTCGGCCGCCGGGACGCGCTGGCCTGGCCGTTGCTGCTGGTGGCGGGACCACCGGCAGCACTCATGTACATCTCCTTCCACTCCCACCCGGAGCCCCCGGACGCGGCGGTCTGGCCGCTCACCTGGGCGTTCTTCACGCTGGTGGTCGCGGCGGGGGTGCTGATCGCGACGGCGGTGGCGAGGCGGTACCGGGCGGCGGACTGGGCGAGTTCCTCGGGCGCCGGGGGCTCCGGGGACTCGTCGGACGAGGCGCTCAGCCTCGCCCGGTGGTGGTGAACGCCCGGCGGGGGAGGACTCACGGACCGTATAAGTGACGATTCACGGGCCATGGAAGCGGTGATTCACGGTCCGTGGGAGCGGTGATTCACGGTCCGTGGGAGCGGTGATTCACGGTCCGTGGGAGCGGTGATTCATGGTCCGTGGGAGCAGCAATTCACGGTCCGTGGAAGCGGTGATTCACGGGCCATGGAAGCAGCGATTCACGGACCGTGGAAGCGGCGGTTCACGGACCGTAGAAGTACCGCGAGCCCTTTTCGATGAAGTACGCGGCGTAGATGCGCCCGAGGGCCGGCTTGCCGCGGTACATGCCCACGTACGGGCGGGAGCTGTCGACCACGACGGGCCGTGTCATACAGGCGAACCGGACGCGCTGGCGCTCCTCGGCCCACCGTACGGCGGCCGGGTCGACACGGTCGCTGACCAGGACGGGGAAGGTGCCGACCCCGTTCTGCAGGCCGACGGGCAGGCCGCCCTTGGTGTCCTTGGCGTACTTCGTCACCTGTTCGGTGAAGCCCTCGACGACGGGCACGGTGATCTCCGGAACCGCCGCGGCCACGGTGAACAGATACAGCTTCGTCGCCATCCAGCGCAGTCGGAAGTCCGACCGTCGCCCCACGAGCACGGGCACCCCGGCCCAGTCCTCCCAGCGGGTGGCGCACCCGTCGGCCGTCAGCCGGCCTTCCACGGTGGCGAGGTAGGCCGCCGGGGTCGAGGGCGTCGACGGATCGTGTGGTCCGTGCGTCTGTCCGTGCATGAGCCGGATCCTAGGGCTAGGCGCCCGTGGTGGACCCCGGTCGGACGATCATCAGGATCGTGACGGTGGCCCAGAGGAGGTTGAAGAGCCCGGTGAACATGGCGAGCCGGGCGGTGACCCGCCGGCCGACACGGCTCGCTCCGGGGTTCGCCGTACCTTCCCCGCCTTCCCCCACGCCTTCCCCGCCTTCCCTCACGCCTTCCCCGCCTTCCCTCACGCCTTCCTCCATGCCCTCTATGAGCGCGGTCTGCCGGGGCAGGACCAGCGCGGCGAGGACGACGGCGGCCAGGGCCGTCAGCGCGATCGAGACGATCAGCCAGGTGTCGCCGAGCACGCCCATGTTCTTGGCCGTGGCGAACCCGAACACGGGCACGGCGACGCCGACCGTCGCGTACACACGGCAGATGCGGTGCAGCACCCGCACGGTGGAGAGGGCCTGGGCGTCTTTGGGCCCGGCGAGCGCCTTGCGCGCACTGGGCGGGAACATGCTGGCGGCGACGGTGACGGGCCCGACGGCGACGATCGCGGCGAGGACGTGTACGGCAAGAAGGAACTTGTTCACGGGCTCTGACGCTAGGGGCGCGCGCGATCTTGCAGAAGCGGCACTTCTGCCAGGGCCCAACGGATTCTCGCCAGCCGCCGTGCCGCCGGGAGTGGGCGACCGGGACACAACCGTACGAGGCGCACCGAACGAGGCCGTACGAAACTGCAGGCGTCCTACGAAGCTGTAGACGTCCTGCGAGGCTACGAGGCTACGAGGCTACGGGCCCCCCTTGGCCACAATCGGCCGTATGCCTACGCTCTGGCCATGCACACTGTGGCCGTACTGGCGCTCGACCAGGTCATCCCGTTCGACCTCTCCGCCCCGATCGACACCTTCGGCTGGGCCCGGCTGCCGGACGGCCGGGAGCCCTACCGGATCCGGGTCTGCTCGCCCGCGGCGGACGAGGAGGTGAGCGCGGGCCCGTTCACCATCCGCGCCCCCTACGGCCTGGAGGCGCTGGCCGAGGCCGACACGATCATCCTGCCCGGCGTCGCGAACCCGGCCGCCCCGCTCCCGCCCGGCGTGACGGAGGCACTGCGCGCGGCGGCCGCGAACGGCACCCGGATCGCCTCGATCTGCGTGGGCGCCTTCGTCTTCGCCGCCACCGGCCTGCTGGACGGGCTGCGCGCCACCACGCACTGGGTCGCGGCGCAGAACCTGGCGGCCAGGTACCCCGCCGTGACCGTCGACCCGAACGTCCTCTACGTCGACAACGGTCAGTTCCTCACCTCGGCGGGCGCGGCCGCCGCCCTCGACATGTGCCTGCACATGATCCGCAAGGACCACGGTTCGGCCGTCGCCGCGCACGCGGCCCGGATGTCGGTCATGCCGCTCGAACGGGAGGGCGGCCAGGCCCAGTTCATCATCCACGACCAGCCCCCGGTACCGGCCGGCACCACGATGGAGCCCCTCCTCGCCTGGCTGGAGGAGAACGCGGAGCGTGAGCTGACTCTGGAGGACATCGCCGCGCACGCCGGCATGAGCACCCGTACGCTCAACCGCCGCTTCCGCGACCAGACCGGCACCACACCGCTCCAGTGGCTGCACCGCGCCCGGGTCCGCCGCGCCCAGTACCTCCTGGAGACGACCACGTACCCGGTCGAACGCGTCGCGGCCCAGGCGGGGTTCGGTTCACCGACGGCGTTCCGGGAGCGGTTCAAGCGCGTGGTGGGGACGAGCCCGTACGCGTACCGCCGGGCATTTCAGGGAACGGGGCCATCGGTCACGCTCTCGGCAGCGGCAGCGGCAGCGGCAGCGGCAGCGGCAGCGGCATCGGAGTCCGTGTCCGCCGCCGCGGCCTCATAGGCGCGCAAGGTGTCGATGACCAGCTGCCGCTGATCGGGGGTCAGCGGTTCCAGCGCCTGACGCCAGGCGGTGGCTCCGCGCGCCAGCCACGCGGAGATGGAGGGCCGTCGGGCGTCGGTGATGCTGACGATGCGTCGCCGCCGGTCGGCCGGGTCTTCCCGCCGCTCCAGGATTCCCTTCCCGCTCAGCTCGCCGACCATGAGGCTGACGGTGGTCGGCGCGACTTCGAGGCGGGCGGCCAGGTCGTTCACCGTCAGGGGCCCGTCGAAGAGCAGGTACGACAGCAGCGACAGGTGCCGCGGAGCGAGCGCCAGCGACTGGAGCTCCTCGGGCACCGGGATGCGTTTGGCCCGCCCGACCATGCGAGGCATGAGCAGCAGCAGCGCCCTGACGGCGTCGTCGACGCTCGTTGACATCGTCCATCCCTGTAATTAGCTTTGAGAGCAAAGATGCTTTGCCCTTAAAGGGAACCTGGCGTCATGGTACCGATCCACGCGAACGGAGATCCCTCATGCCACACCTCACCGTGCAGATCCGCGAGGAGACGCTCGACGGAGACGTCGAACCGAAACTCGTCCGGGCCCTGACCAACGCGGTGGCCGCCGTGGTCGGGGAGTGGGCGCGTACGGTCGCGGTCGTGGAACTGTTCGGCGTCCCTGAGCACCGCTGGGGAACCGCGGGCATACCCGGCAAGGCGCCCGCACCGCTCGTCACGCTCACCCTGCGCGAAGCGGGCCTGACTCACCCTCAGATACCCGACGCGTCCGCCCGCCTGATCAGGTCCCTGACAGAAGCGGTGACCACGGTCCTCGGCGAGTCCGTACGGGAGCACGTGTCCGTGTTGATCGTGGGTGTCCCGGCCGGACGGTCGGGGGTGGGCGGGGAAGCCGCCTGACCCGGTGCCGACACATTCGGCCCAGGAAGGGACCGCCGCCGGGCTCAGGGCTCGGCGCGAGGGGCGGGCCCGGCGGCGACCGTCGTACGTACTCAGGCCCTTACCGTCGCGTACTGACTCAAGCCCGCCGGTCGGCCACGGCCCACGAGGCGAGGGCCACGGCACCGGCGACGCCGAACACGGAGGGCCAGGCGCCCACCTTCTTGGCCAGCGGGTGGGACCCGGCGAAGGCGGCGACGTAGGCGACGGTCAGCGCCCCGGCGGCCTTCCCGCCGGCCTGCCGCCGCCACTGCTGCGCGGCCGTGGCCCCGGCGGCGGCCAGCACCACCCCGCCGAGTTGCCGCTTCTTGGTCCACCGGGCCACGCCGTACCCGCCGATGAGCCCACCCGCGGCCACCGCCGCGGCCGGTACCTTCGCCATCGCTGCCTCCCGCTCCTGCCTGCGTCTGTCGAACAAACCGAGGCTAACTCGCGCAGACGATCGGTCGGCGACCACCCTCCCCCGGGAGACGCGACCCCTGTTGGTCCTGTCGGGCGGATGCCGTGCCGCTAGGCGGATTCGGGGCGCTCGGCGACGAGCATGATGCGCCGGAGCATGTCGGACAAGGCCTTGCGCTCAGCGGCGTCGAGGGCCCCCAGCAGGCGGGACTCCTCATCGCCGAGTACGTCCATCGCGCCGAGCCAGGCCGCCCGCCCGGCATCGGTGAGCTGGACGTCGACGCGGCGACGGTCGGCGGCGGAGTGGACGCGGCGGATGTAGTCGCGCCGTTCGAGGGCGTCGAGCCGCCCGGTGACCGAGGCGGGGGCCAGGTCGAGGTCGGCGGCGAGTTCGGAGGGGGCGGCGTGACCGCCACGCCCGGCGAGCGAGTGCAGGGTGTCGAACTCATGCCGCTGGAGGCCGAAGTCGACCAAGGACCTTTCGCGGACCCGGCGAAGGTGGCTGGAGAGCAGCTTCATACGAGTGACCGAGCCCTCGACGTCCGGGTCGAGGTCAGGCAGAACGGGCAGCCAGCGGTCGACATGCCCATCGGTCCAGTCACGCCCATCGGTCCAGTCATGCCCACCGGTCCAGTCATGCCCACCGGTCCTGTCGTGGTCCTCCATGGCCTGATCCTATGGCGCCCGTGGCTCATGAGCGGTCGCCGGGCGGCTCGTGCGGGCAGCCGCCGCCCGTCGCTCCCGCGAAGCCATCGCCGAGCGAAGTATTTCGTTGACGAAAGATTAGGTACCGAAATACATTCCCGCTGTGAATCCTCTCGGGCTTCCCGCCTTTCGTCTGTTCTTCGCCGGGCGCTGCGTGTCCCTGCTGGGCGACGCCGTCACCCCGGCAGCCCTCGCCATCGCCGTCGCCACGACCACCGGGTCCGCGTCCGCGCTGGCGCTCGTCCTGGGCTGTGCGATGGTGCCGCGGCTTCTGCTGCTGCCGATCGGCGGAGTGATCGCCGACCGTTTCGACGCCCGGCTGGTCGCGCTCACCACGGACCTGGTGCGGTGCGCGGCCCAGCTCTTCGTGGGGCTCCAACTGATCTGCGGAGACCCGGCGTTGGCCCACATCGCGGCCGCCGAGGCGGTCGGCGGAACGGCATCGGCGTTCGCCATGCCGACGCAGGCGCCGCTCGTCACAGGGACGGTGAGCGCGGGCCCCGGCCGACAACAGGCCAACGCCCTGCTGGGCACGGCGTCCAGTACGGCGCGGCTGGCCGCCCCCGCGATCGCCGCCCTGATGTTCGCGACCGCGGGCGCGGGCTGGGCTTTCGTGCTGGACGCGGTGTCGTTCCTGGTCAGCGCGGGGACGCTGGCCGCGATCCGGATCGAGCGGGTACCCGTCGAACACCGCTCGCTGCGCGTCGACCTGACCGAGGGCTGGGCCGAGGTACGCAGCCGGGACTGGTACTGGACCAGTCTGCTGGCGCACGGCGTATGGAATGGGGCGGCGGCGGTGCTGGCCACCCTCGGCCCGATCGTCGCACTGCACGAACTTGGCGGGGAAGGGGTCTGGCTGGCCGTCCTTCAGGCGGGTGCGATCGGACTGCTCGCCGGTTCGCTACTGGCCGGTCGGGCCCGCCTGCGACGCCCGGTCCTGACCGGGAACCTGGGCCTGGCCAGCTACGCCCTGCCGCTGACCGTGCTGGCGATACCCGGCCCGGTACCGCTGCTCGTGATCTCGTACGGACTGGCACTCGCCGCACTCGGTCTCCTCAACCCTGTGTGGGAAACGGTCGTCCAGGAACGCATCCCGGCCCACGCCCTGGCCCGCGTCACCTCGTACGACTGGCTGGTCTCCATGGCCGCCATGCCGATCGGCTACGTGCTAGCACCGCTGGCCGCAAACGCCTGGGGTACCGCAGTGCCGCTCACCGCCGCGGCCGTCCTGGTCGCAACGGCCTGCCTGGCCACGGCGGCGGTACCGGGGGTACGACGACTGACCACACAGGACACCTCACCCGACACGTCCGGCCCATCTGGTCCATCTGGTCCATCCAGCCCATCCAGCCCATCCAGCCCATCCAGCCCATCCAGCCCATCCAGCCCATCCAGCCCATCCAGCCCATCCGGCCCATCCGGCCTATCCGGTCAGGAGGCCACGCGGGAGCCGAGCACCCTGCCCGACTGCTCAGCCACAGCAGGGGATTGACGGGACCAGGGCGCTCGTGGCCGAAGAACTCCGATGCCGCGGCTCGGGACTTGAAGGGTGTTGGCCGACTGTCCAGCCAGGTGGCGATCTAAGAAGAGAGGAGGCCTGGGTGAGAAACCTGGAACAACGAGAGGACGGCTGACACCCCCGAGCCGAGCGTGACACGACGATCGCCGCGGTTACGGAACTGGCCACCGACTCCTACTGCTCCCAGTGGGACCAGATCCGCGTCCCCATCCTCGTCGCCCGCGGCGTCGACGGCACGATGCCGGAACGGGAACCGACAGACCCGGACGTTCCCCCGACAACCACCCTCCAGCGAACCCCTGTTCTCCCGCTCTTGGTGGCTGAGGTCGTACCTGGCCGTGATGGGATTGATCATCAGGTCCTCGACGTGGCAGTCCCAGCCGCCGCTCCCCTCGGGCTTGTGTGGTGGCGCGCCCGTCATCGGCTTTCACCGTACGGCGCCCCAGGGCCATACGGCGCCCCAGGGCCATACGGCGCCCCAGGGCCATACGGCGCCCCAGGGCCATACGGCGCCCCAGGGCCATACGGCGCTCCGCGGCTGTATGGCCCTCGGGCCGTCTGGGGCCCCGGAGCGCCGATTCAGGCATGAGGCGAAAACGTCAGCCGATCTTGTCGGCGGGGCCGACGGACACGTAGGTGATGCGTGTGGTGTTGCCGCGGTCCCTGCCCTTGGTGCCGACGCTGCTGGTCTCCAGCAGGGCGCTGGTCTTGGGGTCGATCACCATGTGGTCAGTGCTGGCGACACCGTTGAAGACCAGTTCCGTGCCGGTGCGGCCGGCACTGTCCTTCACTGTGCCGACGAGTTTGACCCCGTGGAGGCGGGCGAGGGCCCGATACAACCCGGCGCGCAGCTTGGGTCCAGCGGGGGTGTCGCCGAGGAGGGCGCCGGCCTGGAGGAAGGCGGACTGGCCTGCGTACTCCTTGGAGCTGTTCATCAGTGCGAGCAGCTGTGTCGGGTCGGTGGACAGCCGGTCCAGGTCGCTCCAGCTGTGCAGCTCCTTGGATCCGAGGCGCCAGCCGAAGGTGCCCGGCTTCGTGTGCGTCTGGCCGCCCGCGACGACGTAGACGGCGTCCATGGAGCGAGCGTAGTAGTAGTCGGTCGCGGGGGCCGGCTTCGCTCCCGTTTGGCTGACCTTCGTCCGCACCTTCCAGTACCGCGCACTGGCGGCCGGCCTGGCGTAGGCCACGTCCGCGGTGTGGTCCAGGAAGGTGGCGACGGAGACGGCCTGCGCCTGGTGCGCAGGGTGGCCGTCGGCCTGGCGGTCATCCGTGGCGCTGTACGCGACCACTCCCGCTGCGACGGCGGCCGCCGCCACCACTGTCGCCAGGATCCGTCGGCCGTGGGCGAAGGGGCGCCGCCCGAGGGGAACCACGACGGAACGTTGCGCGGTCTCCTGGCGGGCGGTGGCATGGACCGCGGCCAGCGCCTGGGCGACGGCCTGCGGAGTCGGGGGTTCGACGCGGCCCGCGGCCTGGAGCGCCTCAGCGCCGGGGAAATCGAGGAGGTCCTCTCGCTGGGTCATGCGGATTCCTTCCGGTCCGTGCGTACGGGGGTAGCGGGCGCCAAGGTCAGGTGGCGGATGGGGGCGAGGTGTGCGCGCAGTCGGCCGCGTGCACGGTGCAGGCGGGAGCGAGCCGTGCCGGCGGGGATCCCGACCACAGCGGCGGCCTCCGTCGGCGTCAGCTCCTCCCAGGACACCAGCAGCAACAGCTCCCGCTCCTCAGCGGGCAGTTCGCCCAGTGCCTGGCGCAGTTCAGGTGCCAGGGCGGCGGCGTCCAGCCGCTGGTCCACCGCCGGCCATGGGTCGACCTCGACGGGGTCGGCTGAGGCAGTCGGCCGCCCGGCCCGCCGGATGTGCCCGGCCAGGACGTTGCGGGCCACCCCGAACAACCATCCTCGAGCCGATCCGCGTGCGGCGTCGAAGGTGCGGCGCGCCGCGAAGGCCTGCAGCCATGCCTCGGCCAGCAGGTCGTCGGCAGCACCGGGCGCGCGACGGGCGAAGTAACCGTGCAGAGCGGGCGAGAACTGCTCCACCAGCGGTGTGAACGCGGCCGGGTCGCCCACAGCGCACGTCAGCAGGGCGTCCCTCTCATCGCTGCCCCGGGGCTTGTGATCCGATTCCACGGAGTCTCCGTCTCCGACCGCCCGACGGCGGTCTCAACCCGTACTTGTCGCGTGGCGCGCGGAGCGTTCGCGCCGACAGCCCAGGCCTGCCTCGACAAAGTGTCCGCGGCTTCCCGCGTGCACCCGACCCGTTTTGTCGATACTGGCCATCTGTGGACATGCACCCGCTGACCGAGCCTTGGCAGACCGGGGTTTCGGCACTGAACAAAGCCAGACACCCCATGTCCTCACCACTTCGGACCACACGAACCTCGTCCACCGGGACCACCGCCACTCGACCGCGGCCACCCTCGCCAACCCCGGCGCGCAACACCACCCCCGCACTCCCCCCATAGGCCAATCCCTGGGAGGCCTCACCATCGCCGCCCACCCGGACCCGATCCACGCCCAGATCCTGATCGAGGCCGGCCCGGCGGGCGCGAACCCCCGGCCTCCCCTCCCGCATCGCCACCTGGCCGACACCCTTCGAGTCCCCGGCCGCGGCGGAGGAGTTCTTCGGCCACGAGGCCTGGGCGAGGAACCTGGAACAACGCGAGGACGGCCGGCATCCCCGAGTCGACCGCGACACGATGATCGCCGCAGTCACAGAACTGGCCACCCACTCCTACTGGCCAGAGTGGGACCAAACCCACTGCCCCACCCTCGTCATCCGCGGCGCCAACGGCACGATGCCGGAACGCGAACCGACAGAAATGGAGTCCCGCCGCCCCCACTCGACAACAGTCCAGGCAATCCCCGACGCGGCTCACGACGTACACCTGGACGAACTGACCCGCGTGCACGCCGCAGTGTCCGCTTTCCTGCAAGGCGCCGAAGAATCCGTGACGCGTCCCCCTCACTCCCGATAGACGGGCGGCGCATTCCTGTACGTATGCCCCGTGGGACTCGTCCAACTGGCAACCCCGGTATGCGGATCCCGCGTCACCCTCCACCCCGGATGATGGGTCTTCAACCGATGATGCCGCCGACACAACGGCTGAAGATTGTCGGGAACGGTCAACCCACCCGCCCCGGGACTTTCATGATCGAACGGCTCGACGTGATCGACATCGCAGCGATGCGCAGGCATCCGACAACTGGGAAAGGCGCAGTACTGGTCGCGGGCGATGACCTGCCGCTCGGCATCGGCCGTGGGCCGGTAGGTGGTCGGATCGACCTTCACGAGCAACCCACTGCCAGGATCGGTAAGGAGCCTCCGCCAGATCGTCCCCGGAGCAAAGGCGATCTCACGGGCCTGCCCCGCGGTGATCGGCCCGTACCCCTTCAGCTCGGCAGGCCCGTCCTCGGCCCCCACCAGAACATCAAGGGGCACAGTGACCTGCACAACGGCAGCAGCGCGCCCGCGCGCCGGACTGCCGCAATCTCCGGCTACACCATTCCGGTTGACCACAAGGTCGTACAACGCGTCGGCACGCTTCTGCGCCAGAGTCCGCCCGTCATTGTCGAACGTGGCCGCATGTGCATCGACGGCCTGTCCCATCTCCGCAGCCTGCTCAGCAGGCAGGACGGCGCCGAAGAGAGCCATCCCGTCCTCTCGCGGATAAAGGACAGTCTCCCGATCCGCCTTGCGCCGCCGATGCCGCTCCTCAGCTCCATCCGGATCGGCCTTATGAATCTGCCGACGCAATAGGGCCCGCGTCTGCCCGACAGCCAACTCCGGCATCTTCGCGAGCACGACGGCCTCAACCTGCCCAGCCGTCTCGGGCTCGAGAACCGCACACGATTCCGTGACGGCCTCAGCCTGCAGATAGGAGATCTCGCCGCGCTTCAGCAGCTCCAGAGTCGCCGGATACCGAGCGCACAGCTGCTGCGCCACGTCGAGCCGCCGCGAAGCGGTGCCGCCGGCCAGCCGCAAGGCACAAGCCACTTCATCGCTCGCGGCGTCCCACTCCCGCAGCAGCCGAGCATCGAACGCCTCACCGGCTGCGGCAGCATCGGCTCCAGAATCCGCGTAGCCCCCAATAGCCGCCAACACCTCGACCTGCATCCCCTGAAACCACGCAAGATGCCGCTCGAACACAGCCAGGGCATCAATCCGCCCCCGCGCCGAAAGCCGCTCACCGGCCAACTCGACCAGCAGCCCCAGGGTCTCCACCGAAGGCGCGCACGAGCGCAATTCAGCGACCCATTCATCTGCCACCGCAGACGAGACATCGACTTCGGACTCCACCGCAACAGCCACCGCGCTCACCCCCGTCCCTCATGAGAGCGCCGAACCTCACCCACCCACCGACGATCCGACCCCTCCATTATCGCTCACGGAGAGTGATATCCCCAGCTCATTGCCGCATTTCATCCATCAGAATGATCCACCCCGGAACCGGGAACTCCGCCTGTCGCCGGTCAGTCGCCAGCCCAGGCAGCACACCATCCCAGTCGGCGTCACGCCGAGATGACGAGTACTCCGGTCCACCCGAACCACCCCACACGCGCTCGCACCCCACCCACCATCCGGAAGCCGCCAAACCAACCCGGCGTGCGCGGAAGGCCATATAGGCGGGTTGCGTCCATGGAGATGGTGTACGGGTTCGACCTGATCCGGGGGTTTGCTCCGGCGTCGGGATGAGGCCCGCATAGACGAACGGCCACCGGCTGATCTTTCAAGACGATCAAGTCTTTGAAGGAGATCAGCACGATGACCGCACCTGACAGTGTGCCTTTGCATGCCCTCGCCGAGGACAACCTCGCCGCGGCGAGTCCCGATCTGCTGCGCGCGATGGTGAAGACGTTCGCCGACGCGCTCATGTCCGCGGAGGCCGACGCCCTGTGCGGAGCCGAATACGGGCAGGTCAGCGACGAGCGGGTCAACCACCGCAACTGCTACCGCCCGCGCGAGTGGGACACCCGCGCCGGCACCGTCCAACTCGCCATCCCCAAGTTGCGGCAGGGCAGTTACTTCCCGCACTGGCTGCTGGAACGGCGCCGCCGGGCCGAGCAGGCTCTCATCTCGGTGGTCGCCACCGCCTACCTGCTCGGTGTGAGCACGCGCCGGGTCGAGAAGCTCGCCGAGTCCCTCGGCGTCACCCAACTATCGAAGTCCCAGGTCAGTTCGATGGCCCGGCACCTGGACGAACAGGTCGCCGCGTTCCGCAACCGGCCCCTGGACCAAGGCCCTTACGCGTTCGTCTGGGTAGACGCCCTGACCCAGAAGGTCCGCGAGGGCGGCCGCATCATCAACGTCCACGCGTTGATCGCGGTCGGCGTCAACGCCGACGGACACCGTGAGATCCTCGGCATCGACGTCGCCACCTGCGAGGACGGCGCCGGCTGGCTCGCCTTCCTGCGCTCGCTCATCGCCCGCGGCCTGTCCGGCGTCCAGCTGGTCATCTCCGACGCTCACACCGGCCTGGTGAACGCGATCGGCGCGGTCCTTCCGGGCGCTTCGTGGCAGCGATGCCGCACGCATTACGCCCGAAATTTGCTGAGTCAGGTCCCCAAGTCCGCTCAGCCGTGGGTGGCCACGCTGCTGCGCACGGTCTTCGAGCAGCCCGACACCGACGCGGTCCAGGCCCAGATGCGACATGTGCTGGACGCGCTGGAGGCCAAGTTCCCCAAGGCCGCCGCCCACTTGGACACCGCCCAGCACGACCTGCTGGCGTTCACCGCCTTCCCGCGCGAGATCTGGCGGCAGATCTGGTCCAACAATCCGCAAGAACGGCTGAACAAGGAGATCCGCCGCCGCACCGACGTGGTCGGCATCTTCCCCGACCGCACCGCTCTGATCCGCCTGGTCGGCGCGGTGCTGGCCGAGCAGAACGACGAATGGACCGAAGCCCGCCGCTACATGGGCCGCGAACTCCTCGCCAAGACCCGCCTCCACCCGATCGAGTCAGAAAACGACGACACCGTCCTGCCCACCGAACTCACCGCATAGCCTCAAAACGAGATCACCGAGTGGCCGTCGATACACCACTCCAGCGGACGTGACCCCATAGGCGTCCCCCAGGCCACAGACTTCCGGCACCCGGCAACGCGGAGAAACCCCACCCCCGCTTCCCCCGCCGCCCCTTTTCGGGCCGCCCGGCCAAGAGCACTCCGCGGTGGAGGGATGAGGGTCAAGAGTGGAGCGAAGCGAAATCGGCGCAGCCGACGCCCAAAGGGCGCTCTTGATGCTCACTCCAGAACCGCCACCCTCAGGAAAACCGGGCGGCCTTGGGTACGTTGACTCCAAGGCCGCCCTCAGCGTGCCAGGCGAGGCGTTTCCTCCGGCAAGGTCCCGCACACCGACCACAACTGGCACCCGTTTGGGACGTCGTGGTGCCTTACGCCTTACGCCTTACGCCTTGCCCTCACCGCCCCGCAGTGACGACAGGACCAGGCGTCCGTACCGGGTGGTGAGAACTGCTGCGGTAGCGGCGACGGACAGGCCGACGGCGATGAGCAGGTGTGCAACGGAGTGGTCGTCCACAACCTGAAGGACGCCGAGCGCAGTGCCGAGTGGCAGGCCGAGAATCGTCAGGACACCGAGAGCTCCGCTGATCTGCTGGCTCTCCTGCGTCTGCACAAGCCTGCTGTAGTCGGCGGCTTCGGCGAGGATCTCCTGGAATCGGGCAGGCAACCGGTGCTGGTTCTGGAAGGCGAGCAACAGATCGTTCGCCGCACCGTGGGCTGTGAGGTGCTGTCGCCAGTAGGTGCTGCGGAAGACGGCGATGTTCCTCTCCAGGGTGGCGACGCGGCGTGCCAGCCGTGCGGTGGTGAACACCTCGGAGAGTTCGTCGGTGAGTTCATCGATGTGATCGCGCTGGAGGGCGCCGAGGAGCAGGGCGTCGAGATAGACGGTACGGGAGTGCAGTGCGCCGAACTCGAAGAAGTCGCCGGTGCCGGTGTCGGTGCGATGGCCGAGGAAGGCAGCCCCTTGTCTCAGCACGAGGGAGCTCCAGTCCGCAGAGATCCTGAGAACGTCCTTGAGCTGTTCGGTCGCGGTCTCTGGCGGGAGGGGGAAGTCTTGCGGCGTGGAGCGTGACGCAAGTTGCCACAGCCATCGGTCCGCGGTTGCGGGAAGTTCTCCTTCGAGGCCGCTACGCAGGGCGGCAGTGTGCTGTGCCGTCGGGGCCATGAAGGCGATGGAGTACGGCCGGGCGATGGCAAACGGTGCGCTGGGGTTACGCACGTCGGCGATTCCGGCGAGCAGCCCGGCCGGGGCGAACGGCCCGGTGAGTGGTTCGTCGGCGGAGTTCGGCCGCCGTCCGGCCAAGGCCCGCAGTACGGGCAGTAAGGGCCTCTCCACGGTGAAATGCATTACGGCGAGCGCGTGTTCGGGGTTGCGGACGGTCGCCGCCCGCAGGAGTTCCATGCCGAGCAGGTGCAACCCGTCGTGCTTGGTGTCCAGCGGGAGGTACCAGCGGCGGGGCCGCCCGGGCGCCCCGTAGAGGGCGCGTGCGGAGGCCGGGGCGAAGTAGGTGGAGCGAGTCTCGGCGTCAGTGCGGCGGCTGCCCAGCTCGAACGGGAAGGGGCCTTCGGGCCAGCTGGGGGTGCGCAGCAGCCGCACGGGCAGGACGACCGTCAGTTCCTGGCGCGCCCCGGTGACGTCGTCAAGCGGCGGAACGATGCCGGTCACCGGTAATACTCGGCTGGGTCGGGCTGGTCGAGGCGGATGACGAACTCCGCCCGGTCGGGGCTCCCGGCGTCGACGTGGAATCGGACGCGCTCGCCGGTGCGGACGGTACGGAATCCCTCCGTCACGATCTGCCGGTAGTCGAAGCCGTAGTACCGCTCGTCCTCGTCGTCCCGGACGATGTACAACCCAGCGGACCCTCCGAGTCCTCCTCCGCTGGGCCGCCTGTCGACGATGGTCCCGTGACGCGGTCCGCCGCCGGTCATGCTGTGGTCTCCTCTGCTTCGGAGCTGTCGACGATGTCCTGCACGCACCGGAAGCCCACCGCGTTGCTCCCGCCCCGTTTGCGGTAGATGCCCTTGGTGCTGGTCTGCACGGCTCGCATGGGATTGTCGTAGCTGCCGCCGCAGATGACGGCCTCCCCGGGGTCGGTGAGGCTGGTGGAGGTCCATTCCCAGCAGTTGCCCACCATGTCGCGTACGCCGAACGGCGAGCGGTTGCCGGTGCGTGGGCCGTCGGGTGTCACCCCGGCCCGGCGTAGCGCGTCGTCCGCGAAGTCCCGATACCACGCTTGGTACGTCACGACAGGTCGGCCGACCCACGAGTCGGCGCAGTTGATGTGGCGTTCGTCGGGAGTGTCTCCCCAGGGGAACAGCCGGCCGTCCGTGCCGCGTGCGGCAGCCTCCCATTCGAGGGCGGTCGGCAGACGTTTGCCTTCGAACGAGGCGAAGGCGTAGGCACTCCACCAGTTGACGCAGATCGCCGGGTGGGCGTCGTAGCGCGGGTTCTCGTAGTAGTCGGGCCGCCGCAGCCGGTCGGTCCAGGGGTGGTGTGTGACGTGGGCGGGCTGGTCGGGGTGGTCCCATCGTGAGGTGCCGTCCGCGTCGAGGGCGTCGAGGAAGCGGCGGTAGCGTGCGACGGTCACGGCATGGCGGTCGAATCGTACGGGGCGCGGAAGCCGGCGCATCAGCAGCCGTTCGGCCGGGCCGACCAGGTACGTTCCTGCGGGTAGCAGGCAATCGTCCGTCTCTGGACTGCCGGGCGTCCCGGCAAGGAACGCACGCACTTGCTCGGTGAGGAAGGCGCCGCCAGGAATGTCTGCTGCCGTGTCGCGGTGGATGGCCTCGGCGAGGTGCCGGGCGGCCAGCAGTTCCTGGTACGCCGTGTGCACGAAGGCGACGTGGTCCGGCCCGGCGGGGCGCAACAGCGGGGCGAGGACGCACGCGTCGAGACCAAGGCTTCCGTCCGTGAAGGCGTCGGCCCCCAGCAGCCGGTGCAGGTCGAGGAACGAAAAGACCGTCCGGTCTGTGAGGAAAGCCTGTCCGAACGCGGTGGGTAACCGCTGCTCCAGATCGGGCCGCCCACGCTCAGCCAGTGCCCGCGTGATGTGCGCGCCGAGGACGTCCGCGAGCGTCTGCCCCGACGGCAGCGCGAGTTCGGCGGTGAGACGCCTCTCCAGGGGGGTGGCGCCGGGCTCGGCCAAGCGCACCACATGGAAGTGCGGAACGCGCGACGGGTCGACGCCGTTCGCGTACATCTGCTCGACCAGTTGCTCGGAGCGCCCCGCGCCGCTGTCCAGCAGCTGACGCACCTGCGGCGAGTCGGCGAGGAAGGACACGCGGGAACTCATGACCACCGCCGACTCGGCGGACAGGACGGAAGCGAGGTCGGTGAAGAGCCGCAGGAACCCGGCGGGGCTGGCTTCCTCGACCCCCTCGTCGACGGCGTCGAGAACGCACAGCGCGGTCCCGGAACGGATCAGGTAGAGAAAGAGGTCGTAGGCGCGAGAGCGGTCCGATGCCATGGCGGGTGCCAGCAGGCGCGCCGCGTACTCGGAGAACGGTTCATCCTTGGGTTTCAGACCCAGATCGAAGTAGAAGCGGAAGCGGCGGATGCCAGGACTGAGGGCGAGTGAGCGCAGAAGAGTGCTCTTCCCGCTTCCCGGACGACCGGTGACCAGGACGTTCGCACTGCCGCACGCCAGGCGCGTCAGCAGCTCGGCCGCGTCTTCGGACTGCACCACCTTTGACTCGCCGGTGTGCGGGTCGGTGGTCATGACTGCCGCGGCCACGGGGGTGCGTGGTTCGGCCGGAGCGAAGGAGGCGAGACCGGCGAGGTGCGCTTCGAGATTGACGATGGTGTCGACGAATCCGTCGTAACGCACGATCCTGAAATCCACGCCCAGCATCTGATGGAGCGGCCCCGTCGCCGCGTCGCCGCCGCCGACATCGTCCAGGATGACGAACCGGGTGAGCTTGGGCAGCCGGGTACGCAGCAGCTCACCTTCGCTGGAGGCAAGCACGGTACCCAGGTCGTCCGCGTCCTTGGAGAGCATCAGCTCCACGTACTCCAGGCGCATCCCCGACTCACGGCAGAACAGCAGGTACACGGTGTCGGTGCTGAGGACGAACCGCTTGGCCTGGCGATAGCCGAGGGTGACGTACAGCCCGGCCAGGAACTCGCACCTGCGTGCCACCTCAGGCGCCATGTCCGGCTCACCGCCGAGGAGCGCCGCGCTTCCAGTGTCGGTGAACCAGACCAGCACGTCGACCAGTCTGCGGACCGCCAGTAGCCCGTCCTCGTCGCTGATGTCGTATCCGTCGTGCGTGGACCGGTTGCGGAGCCGCCGGATGTCTTCGAGCGCGTCCACGACCGTGCTGCTCCGGATGTGCGGACGACAGCGCTTGACGAGGTCGTTCAGGGCTTTCGTCGAGGGGTCGCCCTCGATGCCGTGGTGGCGCCACAGCTCTTTGAGCAGCTTTTCGGTCAGTTTCCCGATCAGGGCGACCGCGTTCTCGGGGTAACCGTCGTTGAGGGACCGCAGCGGACGTTCGAGATCGAGCCCTAGTCGATCGGCGATCCGCGAGTGATCGTCGAGTTCACTCCGCAGACGTCGTAGGCGTTCGTCGACCACGGTGTTCACGAGGTCTCCCCTCGTTGCTGCCCGAGGATGAACGCGAACCGGTCGGGAAATGCCAGAAGGGGCTCCGGATGAGAGACTCGCATCTCCTCGATGCCCTTCTCGATCTCGCTGTCGCTGAACGTGGAAAGCAGTGACATGTAGCGAGCCCGGACCATGCCCAGGTACTTGTCCCGGTCGATGCGCAGCTCGTGCTCGACGTGGGTGAGCGAGGCTTCCAGTCCGGCAGCGCGCAGATGTCCCTTGATGGCGGCCGGGTCCGGCTGCAGCTCCTCGAAGCGGGCGAGGGCCGCTTCGAAGAGTGGGTACTGGATGGTGGCCGGAAGCATCACCACCAGCATCCGGCCTCCGGGCGCCAGCTGGTCGGCGAGGCCTCGAAGCGTATGCGCAGGGTCGGCCACATGGTGCACAGACTCCTTCAGCCACATCGCGTCGAGCTGCTCGTACGGCAGGTGCGCGCGCCCTTCGGCGATGTCCTCCGCGGAAGCGACGACCGGCGTCAGATCGGGCGGAGGCGGGGTGCCGAGCCGGCGGAGCATCGCCTCGGACGGGTCGACGCACAGAAGGGGACGGCGTGGCTGGAGCTGCCTGGCCACTTCCCGGGCGAACAGCCCTGTGCCCGAGCCGATGTCGGCGATCCGGTCGGTGGGACCGAGCCGCAACGCCTCCGCGATTTGGCCGGACATCCAGGGAACGTAGTCGGGGTCGTAGACCCAGTGCTCGTCGTACTCGGCTGCCAGCCCCTCGTAGTGCCCTCGCATGTCACGCCGCTCCACGATCCCCCTTGTGTCTTGCCCATGTCCCCGGTTGCGCCGTGCCGGACCTCGGCAGGCTATCGCGAGTGTCGATACGTCAACAGTGCGTAATCAGACGGGGTTGGGTGTTGCCTGGCTGCTCCTACGCGCGCGGGTGAATGCATGGGTGCGGGATGGACGTGTACACCCCTTGTGGGGAATTTTTCGGGGTGTCCTGTCTGGTGGCTGGCGGACTTCTAGACGATCGGTCCCAAGGGATCAGTGATCGTTGGCGGTCAGCGAGCGTGGGACTTCTTGTCCGGTTGCGAGGCCCTAGACATGCTGACCTACCGCCCGGACTCGAAGTCGACCGTCATTCCGGACATGTTTTACGACCTCCACTTGGATCAGCTGAACCAACTGCACGCAGTAACGTCCGGCGGAGTCAACCGGTTGATGCAACAGCTGCCGCGAGTCTATCAGCGGGAGTTTCGAACCCGAGGGTCTGCCGGGGGCGGGTATTCAGCTTGAGGGCGACGGCATCCAACTCGGCCTGGGTATATCCGGACAGGTCGGTTCCCTTGGGAAAGTATT
>NZ_JBEYFS010000217.1:0-20370 GCF_040634475.1 Streptomyces sp. NPDC007095 | reverse complement strand
GTCCTGCGGTGGCGAACTGGGCCATGTTGCCGCCGTCTCGGCGATGATGTTTTCGGAGGCCACGCGGCCTGTGCCGGGGATGGCGTCCGGACGGTCCGCGTCCTGATTCCTGCTCACTCGCCGGGCGGCCCGCCGAGAACCCGTGGTCGCACGCCCGCACCTCCACGACGACCACCTCTACGAGGTGGTGCACCGATCACCTGAGGCCGCCGGCCGCGTCGGCGCCGTGACACCGGGCAGCAGCTCGTCACGTTCGCGCACCCCCGGCGCCGCTTCGAACAGCACCTTCACGCCCTCCCCGGTTCTGGTGACCCAGATCACCCGATCACTCCGGTGTTCGTCTCGTCCGACCCGCAACCTGGAGGGGCCTCGGACGTCTGTCGGAGTGGAAGCGCCTCCAGTACCGGGCCGCCGCAAGGGAAGCCACCCATGACGGACGGTCAGCCGACAGACAGACACGATGATTCGAGGACCGACCATGTCAGCACGTCACACCGCCGTCCGCAGCTTCCGCTCAGGCCGGGTCCGCATTGTTCTGGGCACCTCCGCTGTGGGAGCCGCGCTGGCTCTCGGCGGGTCCGTCACCGCCCACGCCGTGACCGGCGAAGCGGCCGTCTCCGCCGATACGGCACAGACGCACGCGGCCTCCTCGGCGGCGTCCACTTCCGCCGCGAAGCACGCCAAGCCCTACGTGTCCGGGTCGGAGACGCCCGCTGTGAAGGCCTCGGTGAAGACCGGCACTGCACGGAAGCACGCGTCTCCGGTGGCGCAGACCACGGCGTCTCCGGTGGCGCAGACCACGGCGTCTCCGGTGGCGCAGACCACGGCGTCTCCGGTGGCGCAGACCACGGCGTCTCCGCTTCCGGGGGGAACTGTGCCTGCGGGTTCGGTCGGCTAGGCCGCCAGGGCTCTCCGGGTTCCTTGGTGTCCCGGCCGCCGCAACACCGTCGCACGGCAGGGAACCCGGCCCTGAGTTCCTGCCCGCCGACTGATCGTCGGTCGTCCGGCGACACCATGTGCACGCGTACCGCACGGCTCAGGGCCAGGCGGCACGGTGCGGTACGCCCGGGGCCCCGGGCGTACCGCACCGGTACCACGACGTCCAGGAGACCTGTGAGAACAGCGACGATCCCAGCCGCCGCACCGTCGGCCGGCCGGCGGTGGCAGACGTACTGCCAGGTGCACACCTTGGTCCGTGGCGCCGCGGACCTGATGCGCCGTGCCCAGGACCGGCTCGCGCTGCGCTCACCAGCAGGGCGGCAGACCGGGAGAGCTCCGTTCGAGGCCGTGTCCGCCCGTACGGGCACCGTCGGCGACGAGCACGGCTTCAACGAGCTCTACCGCCATCGCCGACTGGCGCTGGTGCGGCTGGCCCTGCTCCTGGTGGACGACCTCCCGACGGCGGAGGACGTGGTGCAGGACGCTTTCGCGGCGCTCCTGCGCCGCCATGGCCGTCGGCTCGCGGATCTGGACGACCCCGAGGCGTATCTGCGGACCAGCGTGGTCAACGCGGCCCGCTCGGTCCTGCGCCGGCGCCGTACGTCACGCGCCCATGTCCCCGAGCGCGAACGCCACGTCCCGTCGGCCGACAAGAGCGTGCTGCGCGCCGAGACCCACCAAGAAGTGATCGACGCGTTGCACCGCCTCACCCGAAGACAGCGCGAGGTCCTGGTCCTGCGCTACTGGTCGGACCTCACCGAGGCCCAGATCGCCGACACCCTCGGTGTCTCCCGCGGGACGGTCAAGTCGACCGCCAGCCGGGCACTGGACACTCTCGGCAGACACCTGGAGATCGCCCGATGACCGAGTACCCCCCTCAGCCGCACCCCCGTCCGTCCCGCTGCCGACGGTGTGTGAGAGCGGAGACCCGCCGATGAGCCGCGGCCGGATCCACCACGAGGCGATCGAGCAGCGACTGCGCGGCGCCCTTGAGGCCCGCGCCAACGCCGTGAACCTGGAAAACCTGCGGCCCGGAGTCCCTCCCACCGAGTCGGGCCGGTCCCTTCTGCCGTCCCGCAGGACCGTCGTCGTGCTGTTCGGCCTGGCTGCGGCCGTTGCCACCGCGGTGTTCGCCGTCACCGAACGGGATGCGAACACCCCGGTAGGTCCCGCCGGCCCGCCCTCGGTCTCACCGAGCCCGTCCCTGTCCCCACACCCGAGCGCCTCTCCCTCCGCGATCAAGGCAGCATCCCCCGCGGGAGTCACCACCCAGGAAGCACTTGTCTCGGCCTCGACCGCCGGACCGCGATGATGCCGCCCGAACCTGCCGGGCAGCTCGGAGGGGGCGATCCTCCACCCGTCCTGCCCGGCCGCACACATGACCTGCCCGCCGCCCGCACCCACAAGATCATCAGGATCTGTGAACGTCAGGGCGTCTCCGTCCTCGCCGACATGGCCTACATCGGCGCAGGCGAGTGGGTCACCACCCCCAAGCGCCAGCCGCTCCAAGGCGAACTCGCCGCGACCGAGCAGACGGTCACCGGGCCTTGTCCGCCGCATGCGTACCCGTCGAACGGGCAGTCACCCGCCTGAAGATCCTGGCGAATCTACCGTCGCCCGCTGCAGCCCGAACCGCATGACGTCAATCACCAAGGCCGTCCTCACTCTGGAGCGGCACCATTCAAAACCCTCAGTGGGTCCACAAGGGGAAGCCGAGCGCCCGGCAGGCCCACACCGCTGAGTCACTGATCCACTCTGTTATCACGGTGAGCGAGCGGGCGGACGCTCGCCGCGGCCGCGGTCACCAGCGCGGACAACAGGTAACGACGTCCGCGACGACCTCGCGGATCGGGAACCAGATCGAGGAAACCGGACAGACAGACCGCGTCCGCCAGCGGAGCCGGAGCAGAAGTCCGGGCCAGTTGTTCCAGCGGAGCGGGCATGAGAGAAGATGCAGGTGCAGGCACGGACTCACCAAGTGTTCATGGGACTTCGACACTCACATCGAACTGACCGCACTCATCGACCAGTTGTCGCTTCAGCAAGCTGCCTTGATCGAACGGCGCCGGCACCAGCAACGGGGCGGACCACGCCAGCCCGGCACCCGCGGCGGCGTCTTCCGACAGGAGATCACCGATGCCGAACGTCTCCTGGCCGCCGTCCTCTACGAGCGCAAGCTCGGCACCCGGCAAGTCCTGGCAGACGCCTTCGGCGTCAGCCTCGGCACCCTCAACAACGCCCTCGTCGACGCCCAACCCGTCCTCCGCGAAGCCGGAATCACCCTGCCTCCCGCCTCGACCCGCTTCGCCCCCGGCGCCGAACTGCTGGCCTCCGTCGACAGCAACACGCCAACAACTTGATTCTTTACGGCTCCATCTCCTGCGCAACAGCTTCCGATACGCCGCCCGCCAGGACTGGGACAAGATCGCGAAAGCGCTCAAGCCCGTCTACACCGCACCGAACGAGAGCGCGGCGGCCGAACGCTTCGGAGAGTTCCAGGACGCCTGGCGGAAGAAGTACCCGGCGGTCATCAAGCTGTGGGAAGTCGGGTTCATACTGCCTGTCCTGTCTCGTAGTTGGGGTTTGGTCGCCTGATGCGGCTCTCGGCTGCGACGCGGGTGCACCACTGCTCCTCGATCTGTGGGTTCCAGGTGATGCACCAGCGGCGGTGGCGGCCCTGTCGGGCGATCATCTCGCCGCTGCGGAGCCAGGGGTAGAGGGTGGACTCGTGGACGCCGAGGATGCGGGCGGCCTCCGGCACGGTGATCTCACCGGGCTCGGTCGGAGCACTGCGGACCGAGCCGATGACGTGTTTCTTGCGGATGTGGCGGATGGAGGCGACGGTGAACGGCCGTGCGTTGCCGGTGCGCAGGCCGAGTTGGTTGAGGTGCTCGGCGATCTCGTCGTCGGCGCGGACATCGAGGAGTTCACGGACGATCTCGATGGCCTGGGCGGGGTTGCGGTTGGTGCGCCGGTCACACGTGATCTCGTCGGTGGCGCCGGTGTGCCAGCGGACACCAATGTGTGCGCGGGCGTCGTCGACGTGCCGAACGGTGACATCCGCGATCAAAGTCCGCAGGAAGCGCTTTCGGTCTCTGGCCGTGGTGGTCGACGCCTCCCACAAGGCCGTTAGGTCGTAGGCGAGTTGTTGCAGTCTGCCGGGTTCGGGCAGTACTGGCTCGGCGGCGATCAGGTCCGCGAGTGCGGTTTCCGCCTCGGCAAGGATGGTGAGTTTGGCCTCCCAGCGGGACTCCAGTGACCGGGCGACCAGCCGGTTCTCCGGTTCGACCTGGCTGAAGGCGCGCTCGGCGCGGCTGGCTTCGTAGCGGGCGCGCTCGACGGCGAGTTCGGCGGCCCGGTGGGAGCGCTGGTGGCGGTGGTGGATCTGATCGGCCGCGGCCAGAGCAAGGTGGACCTGCTCGGGGGTCAGTGCTGCCAGCAGCAGTCGGGCGACTTGCGGATCGACGGCCGCGGCGGCGATCGTGTGGCAGCCTCGGGTGATGACCGCGTCGCTGCGAGCCCGGGTGCATACGTAGTCGGCGGTGCCGTCCGCGCGCCGGTAACTGGTGTTCATCGGAAAGCCGCACGAACCGCAGAAGATGATGCCCTGGCACAACGGCGGGCCCTCGCGCGGCGGCCTGGCTCCGGTGCTGGTGCGGTTCGCGGCCAGCTTCGCCTCGATCTGCAGGTAGTGCGGCCAGGAGATATAGCCTTCGTGGTGCTCGGTGATCAGGATCGGCCACTGGTCGCGGGGACGGCGGGTGACCGACGTGGTCACGGTGCCGTCGGGCCGAACCTTGCGGGTGCTCGTGTCCCGGCCGAAGGCATAGGCGCCGGCATAGGCGGGGTTCTTCAGTACGGCGGTTGCCCGGCCATGGGTGAGCCGGCCCCAGCCCAGGCGCCCGTCCCACACGCCGGTGTCGCGGCGGGGGAAACGGCGCCCGGAAAACGCACGTACCACGCCGAGAGCAGATCCATGCTGCTCAAAGAGGGTAAACACGTCGGCAACCGCTGTTCGTACTTCCTCGTCCGGGTCGATGATGATGTGTCCGTCGGTGTCGTAGAGCAGGCCGACGGGCAGCGGCAGACGCAGTTCGCCGCGCTCGGCAGGGGCCTTGCGGGCGCCGTGCAGACGTCCGGCCAGGATGTGGAGTTCGGCCTCGCTCATCGTGGACTTCAGGCCGAGTACGAGACGGTCGTTGAAGTCCCCCAGGTCATAGATGCCGTCACTGTCGATCAGGAGGGTGTCGGTGAGCCGGGCGAACTCCAGGAGCCGGCCGAACTCGGCCGAGGACCGCGCCAGCCGGGACACCTCCAGCCCGAGCTCCGACCTCGCCGAGACAGACGCGGGCCACCAACTGCTGGAACCCTGCCCGGGTGCCGGAAAACCGGCCCGAGATCCCCAGGTCCACGTCCACGACTGTGATGTCGGATGCGGCCCACCCCAGCTCGCGGGCCCGGTCGGCCAGTGCGTACTGAAGGGCCGTCGACGCGGTGTTCTCCCGGACCTGCAGCAGCGTCGACTGCCGCACATAGATCAACGCCAGCCTCGACCGGTGCGAGGCAGTGATCTTTTGGATCCCGCTCATCCCCGCTCGTCTCCTCGCGCAGAGCCGACTCGACCATGTTCGCGATCAGTAGTGCGGCGACCCGGTCCCAGTCCTCGGCACTCGTCACCGCCGGTCACCTCCCCCCGGGGAGACGCGCCACCTGCACGGTCTCGCCGCCGCCGCCCGCACCCCGGCCCGCCCGCCACGTGCGTACGAACCGGAGACGGTACCGGACACGACGCTACGGCTGTTGCGCGGCACGACCTCGCCCGCTCTGGTCGTCGGCCGTTTCCTGGACGTGCTGGCCTGGAACCCCCTCGGTGCAGCCCTGCTGGGTGAGTTGACCCGGCAGCCGCAGAGGGAGCGGAACCCTGCTGGCTCTGTTCCTGCACCCCGAAGCCGACCGGACCTGCCCGAACCGCGCCACCACCGTCGCCGAGCTGATCGGAATGCTACGGACACAGGTCGCCGCCGATCCGGGACATCCGCGCGCCGTGGAACTGGTCGGTGAACTCGCCGTCCGCAGCGACGAGTTCGCGGCCGTGTGGGCCCTCCACGACGTGGAGGAACCGACTCGTGGCCACATGCACCTCACTCATCCCCAGGTCGCTGAACTGAACCTGGACTGGGAGGCATACCCGATACCGGGCGACCCGGGCCCCGCTCTCATCGTCTGCACCGCCGCCGACGACAGCCCCGACGCCGAACGCCTGCACATCCTCGCAGCCCTGCTGGACACCCGCTGATTCAGCACGGAACCCGGCCCCTCCCGGCACACCAATCCCGCGCCCGTCATGGCCCGGGCAACGACGGGCAGCACAGGTGCTGCCCGTCGTCGTGCACGCGCAGAGTGAAGGTCTCTGGGCCCGGGGCGCCGACCGCGCCGTAGGGGCCAGGACAGGCTTCGAGGAGCCCCCACAACTTCACCGGGGCGCCCTCACGCATCCGCCGACCGCCGTCGGTCGGCGTGAGGGCGGCGGTGACGAGAAGCCGGCACCGGCCGATGTGGATCAGTGCGGTGTGCAGAGACCGGGCTGGAGCTGTCCGCCCGGACAGAACGTCCGGGCGGACGCGGCCTGAGCCGTCGGCGGTGGGGTCAGGTCGCGGTCAGCGACAGGTCGGCCGTCGTGGCGCGGCCCGGCCGTAGCGTCACCTCCTTCGATGCCGGGCGGTGGCCGACGGCCGACGCCGTGATGCGCAGCGGGCTCGGGCGGGCGTCCAGCCAGAGGTCGTAGTGGCCTTCGGAGTCGGTGCGTACGGTGTGGGCGAGGTGGTCGCAGCCGGTCGTTTTGGCGTGCGCCACCGGGCAGATCAGGACAGTGGCTCCGGCGAGCGGCGCTCCCGTGCGCTTGTCGGTGATCGTTCCGGAGAGATGGCCCCAGGTCTTCGGGATCGTGACCTTGAGGCTGACCTTGACCGAGGCTCCGGCGTAGGGGGCGTCGGTGTCGTAGGTGAGCCGCGCGGTGTAGGTGCCGGCCGTGGCCACGGCGGAGGCGTCCGCGCGGACGGTGACCGTGGTGGAGCGGCCGGGGGCGAGTTCGAACGAGGTCTTGTCCGCCGACAGCCAGCTGACGTTGTCGCCGTCGCACTGGTCGTGCCCGGGCAGAACCTCGGCCGAGGTGGCGGTGTCGTAGGTCGGGGTCATGCCGCCCACGCGGTAGATCCCGCAACTACCGCCGGCCCGGAAGACGGCGGAGCCGGCGTTGGGCAGGCTGGACCAGGTGTTGGACACCGGGTCGTATTCGACGACGCTGTTGACCGCGGTCAGCCCGATGATGCCACCGACGACCTGGAGTTTGCCGTCGTTGCCGCTGCTGATGGCGCCCCAGCCGGCTTGGGGCATGTCGGCCGCACGGGTCCAGGTGTTGGCGGAAGGGCTGTAGCGGTAGGTCTGTCCCTTGCGGGGTTCGACCCCTCCACCGACGGCCGTGATGCCGCCGGCGCAGACCAGTTCACCGGTGATGCCCGCGCAGGCTCCGCGTTCCATGGTGAACGGGTAGTCGGCGCGGCGGGTCCAGGTGTTGGTGGCGGGGGTGTAGCGGTAGACGGTGCTGACGGTGTCCCCGCAGCTGGATCCGGTGCAGCCTCCGATGGCATAGAGGCTGCCGTCGAGGGTGGTCACGTTGGGCGTGCCGATCGCCTGGGGCAGATCCGCGAGGCGGGTCCAGGTGTCGGTGGTGGGGTGGTAGGCGTAGAGCGTGGCGCGGGCACTGTCCCCGGCCCAGCCGCCGGCGACATACATGGTCCCGTTGATGAACGCCCCGCCCGGTGACTCCAGGGCCTCGGGCAGGTCGGCGATGGGTGTCCAGGCGTCGGTGGACGGGTCGTGCACATAGCCGCGGCTGCGGTACACCCCGCCGAAGATGCCGGAGACTCCGGCGACGGAGTAGACCTTGCCCTGGTAGGTGGCCACCGCGTTGTCCATGACGGGCTCGGGGTAGTCGGCGATGCCGGTCCAGGGGCCGGCCGCTGCCGTTGCCGTGGCCGCCGGGTCGCTCGACGTGTTCTTCGAGGCCGAGGGGGCCGAACTCATCGGTCCGGGTGAGTAGTTGCCCTTGACGCGGAGCGGCGGGGCGCCTGCCGAGGAGTCCGACGTGGTCGTGGAGGTGCCGGCCGGTGAGGTGTAACCGGTGCTCTGCTCACCGAGGTTGACGTGCAGCGGCGCCTGCCCCTTGTTGGTGAAGGTGATCTTCTTGCTGCCTGATCCGCCCAGCGTCTCGCTGACCGAAAGGCCGTCCGAACTCACCGCCAGGCGGCCCGCCTTGAGCGTGCGGTCGAACCGGCTGACCTTGTCCGGCTGCGTGGTGAGAGTGCCGGTCGAGGTGGTGTAGCGGGCGGAGGTCGTCGAGTACGTGTGCCGTCCGGTAGCGCTGAACAGCCAGTAGTAGCCGTCGGCCAACGCCAGGTCGTCGGGGGTCGCCACGCTGGTCGCCGTCGCGTAGCGGTCGGCGGTGTCGGTGACGGTGGCGGGCGTGATGGCACCGCCGGTGTTGCCGTCGACGACCTTTCCGGCGACGATGCCTCCGCTGACGGCTGCGCAGGAGCCGACGGTGACGGTGTCGAGCTGCCAGATCGACAGGCCGCTGCCGGAGTAGTGGAAGCGCACCTTCACATGCTTCGCGTTTGCCGCCTGGGTCAGGGGAACCGCGACGTGGCCCACCACCTCAGCCGTGTCCCGGTGCCAGACCGTGGTCCATGTCGCGCCCGAGTCGAGGCTGAGGTCGACGTCGGCCACCGAGTCCTTGCTCGCGGCGTAAATGGCGTCGAAGCCGAGAACGGGTGAGTTCTGGCCTGCCAGGCTGAAGGGGGGCGAGACGAGTTCGGTATCCTCGTGGACACCGCCCCGGCCCCAGGGGTCGGCGGCGGCCCAGTTCCCGGTTCCGCCCGTGTAGTTGGCCAGGAAGCTGTCGCCGAAGTCCCAGGTGGCACCGTCCGTCCCGTGATCGACGACCGTCCAGTCGTGCTCCGGTGTGGTGCCGGTCCAGCCTTCGAAGCCGGTCCCGCCCGGGTAGGCGTGGCCGGGTGCGACGCAGGCCGTCCGGTCCACGTCCGGTGCGACGTCGGTACGTACGTCGGCCGTGCCCACCGGGACACTCAGATCCGCACTTACGTAGCCGGGGTAGACCGGGGCCACATGGACTTTATAGGTGGCCTTCTCCGGAAGCTCCACGCTGTACTTGCCGGTGTAGGGGTCCGTGTAGACGGCGCCATTCGGATAGCCGTCGATGGTGATCTTCGAGTACAGGGGCCAGCCGTGCCCGCTGCCGTCCTTCACCGTGCCGGACACCGTGCGGGTGGGCAGTTTCACCAGCGTCAGGTCGGCGGTGGTGCTCTGGTTCTCGGCGACACTCACTGCGGAGCGGGTGTTCTCCCGGTAGCCGAAGTCGGTGGCGGTGATCCGGTAGTCGCCCACCGCGACGGGGAGGTCGTACGTGCCTCCGGCGTCGGTGGTGACGCGGTACTCCCGTCCACCTGCCGCTTCTTCGGAGATGGCCAGTGCCACACCGGCGAGCGGCGCGCCGGATTTGATGTCGGTGACTCGTCCGGACAGCGTCCCATGGACGCCGAATGCCAGCGCGGACACACCGGCCGGGGTGCCGAGACCGGTCGGGCCGTCCCAGCCGGCGCCGGCGGTGCACACCACGGTGCCGCAGTCGTCGTTGGAACCTGTCGTGACATCGGTCAGCCCGGAGCCGTTGATGTACGGGTAGGTCACCGGGTAGGTGTCCTCGACGGGGGTGCCCGCCAGCGCGTACATCGCCGTGATCAGCGGCGCGGAGAGGCTGGTACCGCCGACCTGCAGCCAGCCGTCCCTGCCCACCGTGTCGTACACGGCCAGGCCGGTCGCGGGATCGGCGACCGCGGAGATGTCAGCCGTCGCCCGGGTGTCGCAGCCGGTGCCGAGCCCCCTCTGATATGCGGGCTGGGCCTCGTACAGCGAGCAGCCCGACCCTCCAGAGTCCCAGGCGGACTCGGTCCAGCCGCGCTCGGTGTCCGCGGCACGGGTCAGCCGGGTGCCGCCGGCGGCCACCACATTGGGGTTGGTGGCGGGCCAGTTCTGGACATGGCCGGTGTCGCCTGCGGACGCGACAACGGCCACACCGGGATGGTTGTAGTGGTGGTCGTACGCGGTCTGGATGGCGGTCTCGTTGTCCACACCGTAGGAGTTGGAGACGTACTTGGCGCCGAGGCGTACGGCGGTGTCGACTGCGACGCCCAGGTCGTCCAGGCTTGCCGAATCCCCCTGCACGAGAAGGATGTTGCACGACGGGCAGGCGGCGGAGACGGCGTCGAGGTCGAGCGCGGTCTCCAGTGCCCAGCCCGCGTCGTCGGCGGGGTAGTCCGTGCCGCCGTTCTGATCGGCCTTGCGGAAGCAGCCGTTGGCGGTGGTGCACTCGGGCAGCCCGTAGTGCTCGCGGTACGCGGCCAGGTCGGCCTCGGCGTGGGAGTTGCCGTACGCGTCGACGATCGCCACCGTCCGGTTCGCGCCTCCGGCGGGGAGGCTGTAGGCCGCCTGGATGTCGGCCGGGCCCAGCGCCGTGGACGGGGGCGCGCTCAGCTGCGGCCGGACGATGTGGTCGGAGTCGGTGCGCACGTCGGCGAAGCACTGGGCCACGCCGTCCTTGAGGCTCGGGTTGTTGCAGGCGGCCGGGACGTAGTTCTGCGGGACGTTGGCCTGCGGCACGGCGTTGAGCAGGTCGGAGGCCTTGGAGGAGTCGGCGTCGGATGAAGAAGCCGAGGAACTGGGGGTGGCCGCGGTGGCGGCCGGGGATATCACGGCGAGGACTCCGGCGCCGAGACATCCGACCAGGAGTAGGGAGAGAGGAGCGCGCACGCGCACACGTCTTGAGGACAGCAAGGAGGCACCCTTTTCGTGGCGTTGAGGATCCGACCGGGTCGGGATCAGAGGGGTTCGTAACCGCTGTACGAGTCGTCAGGGCAGGCGGGATCTGCCGTCATGTCATCGACGGGTACGCCCGGTACGGCGGGCATCGGCCGGGGGTCTCGCTCTCCGGCGGGCGGCACGTCGGTGTGCCGCGGTCCGGTGACGACACCGGAGGGACTGTCCGCGCCGACCGTACGGGCAGTCGGTGCACCGGACTTCGGTTCGGGGAATGTGCTGCTCATCCGACGGATGGACGTCCTTCCGCTCGTGTCCGGGTGCAGGGCGGCTCGGGGACCCTGCGCGCACTGAGTATCGATGGTTCCCGCGTGTCCTCGCGATGGGGCGGATGACCTAAAGATCGGAGCGCGCGCCGGTGGTGTGGTCTTGTGACGGGGTGATTCCGGCCTGCGTCAGGCCTACCGCCAGCGCGGTACGCGAGGTTACTCCGTATTTGCGCATCGCGGAGTTCAGTTGCGCGGCAATGGTCTTCGGGGAACGGGAGAGTGCTCGTGCGATGGCCGGATTGGTCAGACCGGTAAGCATCAGCCGGACCACTTCAAGCTCGCGTGGGGACAGTTGGTCACCGTAGCCGCGCCGCCCACCGCGCCACTTCTGACGTACCTGTTCCCCGGCCGCCCGGCGCGCGAGGTGCACACGGTCGGCGTCCGCCCGGGCTCCCAGAGCCGTGAATCCGGCCTGCACGTGGGCGAGTTCGGCCAGTCCGGTATCCCTGTCCCCCGCTGCCAGCAGGCAGCCGACCCTGCGTTCGCCCGCGAGAAGTGCCTCATACGGTCGGGGCAGGCCCTCCCAGACGGCGGCGGCCCGGCCGAACGCGGCGGCTGCCTCGACGCTACGCCCCTCTCCTTCCGCCAGTACTCCGCGACACATCTCCAGGGCCGCGTCCGCGGCGGGCAGGTTTTTGCCGGCGAGCCCTTGGGTCAGATCCGTGACGAACTGCCGTGCCTGGTCCGGCCGTTCGACCGCGAGAAGGGCGCCGGTCCGCACCGGTGCGAACTCGGTGGCCCACAGCCAGATGTTCTTGCGGGCCACGACGTCGGCCGGTCCCTCCGTCAACTCCAGCGCCTCGGCGGCCAACCCCTCGGCGAGCCGGATCCGCGCCAGGGCGGCCGCGGGCTCCAGCGGCACATCTACGATGCCGCGCCGCAGCCCCGCGTCGAGCACTTGACGCAGGCGCTCTTCGACTGTGCCCGCCCCGCCTTCGGTCACCGCCGCGTGGCCTGGATCCGCCGCGCTGCCGCCGACCGCACCGTCCACCAGAGCCGTGATCAGCACAGCATCGAGCTGGAGCAGGGGTTCCGCGTCCACCACGGCCAGGGCGGCGGCCCGCTCGGCCAGTCCGTCCCAGGCGCCGGTGAACCAGTCCAGGTGCACCAGCGTCACCAGGATCATGTCGTGGAGCCGCTGGTAACGGTGTTGGTCTGCCCTGGCCAGCGCAGTCGTCAGCATCCCTCTGGCCTCGTCGTAGCGCCCCCAACGCATCGCGGCGTTGCCGATGTTGAGTCCGCCGCGGGCCAGCTGCATCATCCCTTCCGGGGTCGCCGCGGTGTCGGGCAGTTCCGCGGCCACGACCCAGCCGGCCTCATCGCCCATGTCCAGTAAGGAAGTTGCCCGGTCCACCACCAGAGCCAGCCGCTGGTCCGCCGTCATCGGCAATCTGGCCGCGACAGCGGCCCGGTCAAGCCAACGGCGGTGCTCCCCCGCAGATATCAGGGTGCTCGGCGGGCTACCGAGGGTGTTCATCGCCCAGGCGGCCTGGAATGGGTCGTCGGCCAGATCCGGCAGTGCCCTCTCCAGTTCCGCCGCACCGGCCGCGTACTCGCCCGCGTGCAGCAGCATCCTCCCCAGTTGGATCCGGACGGCTGCACGGTCGTGCGGCACGAGCGTCTCCGCGTCCAGTACTCTGCGCAGCGCGCGGGTCAGATCACCGCGGCCTACGAGCCCGGAGAAGGCCAGGACCGGCATCTTCTGTGCCCACCGGGCCGCCGAGGCAGCGGGCGGATCACTCTCGGTGAGCAACTCGTGCAGCAGTCCTACGGCGGTGAGATGGTCTCCGGAGGCCAGCGCGAGGTCGGCGGTCCGTTCGGCATACTGGCGCCACTGCCCGGTCTCCCCCGCCTCCCTGTAGTGGTGGGCGAGCCTGGCCACCGGTTGCGGCGTCATGGCCCGCAGCGAGCGGCCCGCTCCTCGGTGCAGGGCTCGGAGGTCGGGCGCGGGCGTCATGTCGTAGACCGCGCGCGCCGCCAGCGCATGCCGGAAACTGATCCGGCCGACCCGGTCCTCACCGAGCAGTCCACTGCGTACGGCGGCGTCCACGGCCCGGCTGACAACGTTGTTCGGGAGCCCGCTCACCGTCGAGAGCACGGGCAGGCCGACCGGTTCGGCCAGCACGGCGGCGGCCTGCAGCACGCGTTGCGCAACGGTGGTGAGACGCGAGGCACGCTCGGCGACGGCATCCCGGATGGTGGGCGGCACAGCGATGTCCGCCAGCGTCCTGCGTACCCACTCGCCGTCGCGCCGGACCAGGTCGGCCCGGTCGCGCAGCAGCCGGACGGACTCCTCGATCGCCAGCGGCACACCGTCGGTCCGCTCTTGGAGGAACGCCGCGAAAGCGTCGGAGACGTGTTCCCCGTCGAGCATCGATGACATCAACTCGGCGGTCTGCGGCACGTCCAGCGCGCCGAGGCAGATCCGTACGTACCCGGTCCCTTCCGGCGGCCGGGAGGTCAGCCGCATCAGGGCGGACTCCGGCGCCACGTCCTCGGGACGGTAGGTCAGCACCAGGCTCATCCGGCGGGGCCGGCGGGAGGCGAGGAACAACAGGAAGTCCAGGGTGGCCTCGTCGGCCCAGTGGACGTCCTCCAGGATCAGCACGCCGACGCCCATGGCATCCAGCAGTTCGGCCAGTGCGCGGAAGAGTCGATGCCGGGCGGCGCCCGCGTCCGACAACGCCTCGGGGGCCGGCGGCAGGTCCTGCCCCCACTCGGGGAACAGCGGCCGCAGCACCCCGGCGAGGGGGGTGAGTGCCAGCTCCGCCACATCGGGCCGGGCATCGCGGGCGGCATCGACGACCGGGCCCAGGGTGAGTGCCTCCCGGAATGGGGGGCACATGGCGGCCAGCGGCCGTCGGGCAGCGATACCGGGCTCGTCCAGCGCCTCCTGAACGAGTCGGCTCTTGCCGATTCCGGCCTCACCCTCGACGAGAACGGCGGCCGGCGGCCGGGCCAAGGCCGCCCTCAGCCGGTGCAGTTCGACCGCTCGGCCGACGAATCGCGGAGCGCTGACACTGGGCAGCACGCGCGGAAGGCCGCCATCCGCAGAGCGTTCCATCAGACCGCCTTCCCCACCCGGCCCCGGATCGGTGCCACCCAAGCGCCGACCGCACGTGCGAGCCTCGACACCGCAGCATGCCATGGCGCGTGCTGACCGCGCCCGGCCACACCAACTGCGTCCGCCCAAAGCATTTCTGAGGTTGTGTCAGTCCGGTCCTGATCTCGTCGAAGACGAGCTCGATATCCCAACGCCGGCTGGAGGAGGGCGAGTCCGCCGCCAGACTCATCCCCGAATCGGCCGAGGAGTGACGTCCCGTCGCATCCTGCGACACGCCCAACCGCACAGTTCTCCACCTTCTCCACCTGTACTTTGCGTGGCGGAGAAACGCGAGGGCGCCAACTCACCCTCATGCTGGGCAAGTTCGGATGAGATCAGCTCGGCGCGCAGCGCATGGCGCTGAACGCGGCGGTGTTCTGGAACAGCCTGCACATCGACATCGCCGTGACCGTCGCACACTGTTCCGCGGTGAGGCGCGGGGTACACGGGATCGGACCGTTGAAGGTGTCGGCGTGGGTGGTACCCAGGACCGGTATGTCACGCTGCGCTTGGGCGAAAGCGACCACGTGGGTGGAGTGGGTGTGCGTGACACCCCCGACGGACGGGAACGCCAGATGCAGGCAACGGTGGGTCTCGGTGTCCGTGGAGGGGCGCAGGTCGCCGTCGATGACCGCCCCGTCGGACAGCCGGACCGTCACCAAGTGATCGAGGGCGAGGTCCTGGTCGTAGTGTTCGCCGGCGCGGAAGACCACCGGGAAGTCGTGGGCGAGCGTCACCAGGGCTACCCAGTGCAGCCAGGAGGTGTTGTGGCGGACCTGGCGCTCGTCCAGGCCGTCGAGGCCCTGCCGGCCTGGAAGCCGTCCTCAATGTGCGGGCCAGAATGCACTCATGAGGGTGTATCAGGCTGGAGATGAGCCAATAATCGCACGTGAGGGGCTTTTGCGTCTGGTCGCGGTGGTCGACCGGATGCGGGCCCGTGAGGGCGATCGAGCGGAGGCGTCGTCGTGGACGGCGGAGGGGACGGCTGCCCCAGATCCTGGCCCCGGCGGGGGCGGGCGAGGATGTGTGGGCGGTCCTGCCGGAGGTGAACCGGCAAGTCGCGGTCCGCTGGCTGGCGGAGCTGGCGGGTCGGAGCCTGGCCGGGGACGCGCCCAGCTCCAGCGGTGAGGGGGCGTCGGCATGACGGTCCTGATGCCATGGGAGCGGACGGACGGGAAATTGACCGAGCGGCATCGGGATGCGCTCGCGGTCGTCTACGTCCGGCAGTCCACCCGCCAGCAGGTTCTCGAGCACGGGGAGTCGACCAGGCTGCAATACGCGCTGGTCGACCGTGCGGTGGCGCTGGGCTGGCAGGCGTCCCGGGTCGTGGTCATCGACGAGGACCTGGGCCGCTCAGGGGCCAGCGCGCTGGCCCGTCCCGGTTTCCAGCGCCTGGTCAGCGAGGTCTCGTTGGGGCATGTCGGGCTGGTGCTGGGCATCGAGATGTCCCGTCTGGCACGCTCGGGGAGGGACTTCTACCAGCTGCTTGAGTTGTGCGCGCTGTCGGGCACGCTGCTGGCGGACACCGACGGCGTGTACGACCCCGGCGACGTGAACGACCGGATGCTGCTGGGCTTGAAGGGGACAATGTCGGAAGCGTTATGCCGATCTCGGCATAAAACCTCGCTCATCTGGCCCTTCAAACCCAGCAGGAGGCGGTCGTTGATGTCGGCCAGGTCGTAGATGCCGTCGCCGTCGACGAGCAGGGTGTCGGTGAGCCGGGCCAGCTCCAGCAGCCGGGCGAAGTCCGCCGAGGACCTCGCCAGCCGGGAGACCTCCAGCCCGAAGAGCGCTCCGGCCTCGCCTAGACAGACCTTCGCCATGACCTGGCGAAACCCCTCCCGGTCGGCGCCGAACCGGCCCGAGGCCCCCAGATCGGTGTCGATCACGGCTACGTTCGCGCGAGTCCAGCCCAGCCGGACCGCCTCGTCGGCCAGGCCGTATTGCCGCATCGTGGACTCGGTGTTCTCCCTGACCTGCACGAGCGTGGACTGCCGCAGGTAAATGACGGCCAGCCGCTCGAGATGTGAACTGCGGATCTTCCCCTGGCCGTTCACGTCCGCCTCCCAGCACGGACTCGACCATGTTGGCCACCGCCATCACAGCCTCGCGACACACCATGCTCGCTCCGGCCATGGCGCCTCGTTCCTGCCCTCAGCCCAACAGCGACACGGTGCTGGTCCCCTGTCATCAGGATCCGTCTCCATCCGTACCGGCGCGACGGCTGACCAGCGCATCCACCAGCGCACGAGCGGCACTCAGGCCCTCGGCCGTGAACCGGTGCCCGGCAGAACCCACGGCGCGGTCGGTCCACTCCCGGGGCAGGGTCACACTCCGCGATGCGCCGCTAGTACTGCAACGGTCCTTGCCGTGACTGCTGGCCAGCTCATTCGTTGGTGTGGTTATGGGTGGGGACCTTGCCGAAGTCAGGTTGTGGGCCGGAGAGCTGGACGTACTGCATGAGCGGTTCGTGCACCGGTTCAGCCGGGAGGAGCCGCGTCAGTCGGCGCTGGCGTATATGCGGGGGCTGATTGCGCCGCTGGAGCGGAAGAACGGCTGGACGCTGGCAGAGGAGGCCGGATATGGCGGGCCGGACCGTATCCACCGGCTGCTGAACCGGATCGAGTGGGACGCCGACGAGGTCTTGGACGACGTACGCGACTACGTGGTGGAGCACCTCGGCGACCGGGATGCCGTCCTGATCGTCGATGACACCGGGTTTTTGAAGAAGGGCATCCGTTCGGCCGGTGTGCAACGGCAGTACTCCGGAACCGCCGGGGCCCGTATTTCAACAACTGTCAGCGACGGGTTTACGCGGGGTTGTTCGGGCGTGTAGCTGTTCCATTGTGCGGGCGGGCGATCCGGGTATCGGCGTGACGAGGATCCGGTGCAGGTCCAGGAGCCGTTTTGCCGCGACAACGGCGGCGACGCCGTGTTCATCGCCTCGGACCTCACCGCCACTCCGGACGCCCTGCGCGACTTCGCTCGGGAAGCCACCGACGCCGCAGGCGGCATCATCGACCTGCCGCCGGGCGCGCAGGATCTCTGTGACCTCGCAGGTCAGCTCCGCCGCGTAGGTGTCGAACTGCGGCCCGTACGGGGCTTTCGTCGCGGTGAGGGTGAGCGTCTGTTCGAAGTCGTGCTGCCAGGTGCCGGATCCGGGCAGCGCCAGGAAGGTGGCCTGGAAGTTCGGTGACAGCCGCTGGTAGACGTCGCTCGCCCAGATGGTGGAGCCGCAGGAGGGCTCCAGGGGCAGGTCGATGCCGGTGATGAGGCGAAGGCGGGTCATCGTGGCTCTCCCGGCAGTGCGGTGGACCGGTACACGGTGAAGGCGGCGCGCAGCATGACCGCAAGGCCGGCCCAGCCCACCGCGCAGGCCGCGTCGACGACGGAGAGGCCCGGCTGGAAGTCCTGCCGTGGCCAGGCCTGGGCGTACTGGGGGTGGCGGGCGGCGAACTCGTTCCAGATGACGGCGATGTCGCTCCGGGCGAGCACGGAAGTGTCGAGGTACTGGCGGGTGCCCGAGCCGGCCCAAGCTGCTGTTCCCCGGCATGTGCGCAGATCTGGACCAGGCGTTCGGTCTTGTCTGCCGTGCCGGCGAGAGGCATCTCCGAGGTGAGGCGCAGCGTGGTCCGGGCGCCGAGCGCGACGGCGAGCTGTGTCACCAGGTCGACGTTGAGGTCGACCAGCCAGCGGTGGCCGGCCGACAGCGGTGGGGCGATGACCTGGAGGGTCTCTTCCAGGTAGGGGGTACGGGCGTAGGCGAGGCGCTTGTCGATCGTGCCTGATGTGGTCCTGGAGAAACCCCATCATCGCAGGTCGCAAGGCACTTCTTCGTTTCTGGGTGAACCATCCACCGGCATCAAGCCGGGGTGATCCGGACTCAGCGCACCAGGGAAGGGGGGTTCTGACAGTACCTGTATCACCAGGGTCTCCCCGACATTCCAAACACCTGTCAACCTGGTTGAGCCGAAAGCGCCGACAACACTCCATGGAAACGCACTGCAGCTTTACCATCATCATTCAATTCAGCTGCCCCGAATACACGACCGTGTCGGCGCCTTCTTTTACCACAGAAGGGACGGAGACCAATGGCGGACAACCAGTTCACCACTCACACAAAACTTTTTGACCTGAGGGGAAAGTACGCCCTTGTCACTGGCGGCACCAGAGGCATTGGGATGATGATAGCGCGCGGACTTCTCCAGGCGGGCGCCCGCGTCGTCATCAGCTCACGGAACGCAGACACGTGCGCGGAGGCACAGCGTCTACTGTCCGAATTCGGCGACGTGCGAGCAATCCCCGCCGACCTGTCCAGGCACGACGAGTGTCAGCGCCTCGCTGATCTTGTCCAGGCCGACTCGGAACGCCTGGACATCCTTGTCAACAACGCGGGAGCGATGCGGCGCGAGCCGCTGGCGACGTTCCCGGACGAGGCCTGGGACGCAGTGCTCGACCTCAACCTCAAGTCGCCGTTCTGGCTGGTGCAGGCACTGCTCCCGGCACTTCGTAAGGCGGGCACCGCCGATGATCCCGCACGGATCATCAACATCGGCAGCATCGCCGCCATCCACGTCGCCCCGTCGCCCAACTACTCGTACGCCAGCAGCAAAGCGGCACTGCATCAACTCACCAGGGTACTTGCCAGGGAGCTGGGCCCACAGCACGTCACGGTGAACGCGGTAGCACCGGGAGTGTTCCCGTCGCAGATGATGGAGTCCACGCTCGATGCCATCGGCGACACGATCGCGGCGTCGGCCCCTCTGCGCCGGCTCGGCCGCGACGACGACATGGCGGGTGCCGCCGTGTTTCTCGCCAGCCGGGCCGGGTCCTACCTCACGGGCGCCATCATCCCGGTGGACGGCGGTACCGCAACGACCGCATCGGGTATCCATTAGGCTGCGGGACGGGCTTACGGTGAGGAGATAACCGCAGTGGATCTACGCACCGAGATCCGGGAGTTTCTCGGCTCACGTCGCGCCCGCATCGCACCCGAGCAGGCGGGCCTGCCCGCTTACGGCGGTAACCGCCGGGTCAAAGGTCTGCGCCGCGAGGAGGTCGCGCTACTGGCGGGGGTATCGGTCGACTACTACGTGCGCCTGGAGCGCGGCAGCCTCGCCGGTACCTCCGACGGCGTGCTCGACGCGTTGGCCTCTGCCTTGCAGCTCGACGAAGCCGAGCGCGACCACCTGTTCCACCTCGCGCGCCAATCCAGGGCGCCCCGCAGCCCACGCCGGCGCAAGCCTGCCGTGACGGTGCGCTCGACGTTGCAGCAGGTGCTCGACGCGATCTCTGATGCGCCGGCCTGGATCGGTAACGGCCGTTATGACGTGCTCGCCATGAATCAACTCGCTCGCGCGCTGTATTCACCGGTGCTGGCTGACCCGCGACGACCCGCGAACACAGCGCGGTTCGTCTATCTGAGCCCCGAGGCGGCCAGGGATTTCTTTGTCGACTACGACCAGGTGGCCGGTGACGCGGCCGCGAAGCTGCGCATGGCAGCCGGCCGCAATCCGCACGACGAGGAGCTGATCGCCCTGGTCGGCGAACTGTCAACGTGCAGTGAGCTATTTCGGCAGCGGTGGGCGTCTCAGGACGTGCGGCTGCACCGGTCCGGACGCAAGCGGGTGCACCATCCGATCGTGGGCCAGCTCGACTTGGACGTCGAGTCCCTGGAACTGCCCGCCGAACCCGGCCTGCATCTCAACGTCTACACCGCACCCGCGGGCACGCCGACCGCTGACAATTTGGCGCTCTTGGCGTCGTGGGCGGCCACCCGACAGACGCCGGCGACCGAGCTCGAAGCACACAACGGATAGTTCAACCCTTCAGCCGTACTAGGGTCCGTCTCCCCGACCAGCGCGGGCAGACCGCACCGCTCGGCCAGCCGCACCACCGGCTCCAGCCCGCCGTACGCGATCAGATTCGGGTCGTCGAACGCGGATGAGACCGCCGCCGCAGCATGGGAAGAATTGCATCTCGGAAGTGCCTTGTCGATCGTGCCTGATGTGGTCCTAGCCTCAATACCGGTAACTTAGTGCTTTGATGTGCGTTTGACCCGTCTGGGTTTAGTGGCGCCAACGAGGGTGATGGCCACGGTGGTTGGGC
>NZ_JBEYFS010000216.1:0-20797 GCF_040634475.1 Streptomyces sp. NPDC007095 | reverse complement strand
GCCGCCGCGGCGCTGTGCCCGGGCCGCGCTGTCGTCGAGTTCCTGGGCGGCCTCCTCGTCGACGCCGCAGGCCGCGGCCGCGTGGTGCCAGGCACGGCGGTCGGGATCGCCGACGAGGACGTCGGCGAGCGCCCGGTGGGCTGTGTGGCGTTCGGTGTAGGTCGCGGCCCGGTAGACGGCGGAACGTATCAGCGGATGGCGGAAGCGGACGCGGTCGGCGTCGATGCGGACGAGTCCGGCGCGTTCGGCGGGCAGCCAGTCGTCCAGGGTCGCCCGGTCTCCCACGGCCGAGAGGATGACGGACAGCTCGGCGCTCTCCGCGGCGGCCGCGAGAAGCAGCAACTCACGGGTGGTCGGGGGCAGTTCGGGAAGGTCGGCGGCGAAGATGGCTTCCAGTCGGTCGGTGAGGGGCAACGCGTCCTCGTGGGCGGCGGCCGGGTCACGCGCCACTGCCCGGGCGAGTTCGACGAGGGCGAGGGGCACGCCCGCCGCCTGTTCGAGGACGCGCGAGCGGGCCCGACCCGCGGGTGGCCGGGGCTGGTGGTCGAGGAGCCGTCCGGCAGCGGCCGGATCGAGCGGCTCGATCATCAACCGGTTGATCTGGTCGAGTTGTGCGGGTACGGCGGTGTCGCGCGCCGCCAGGAGCAGGGCGACCCGCTCGCCTTCGAGGCGTCGGGCCACGAAGGCCAGGACGTCGAGGGTGCCCAGGTCCAGCCAGTGGGTGTCGTCGATCACCAGGAGGAGCGGGCCGTGCTCCGCGGCGTCGGAGAGCAGGGTGAGCGCGCCGAGTGAGGTCAGCAGGGGATCGGAGACCGTCCGCGTGCCGTCGTCGAGTCCGAACACGCCGAGCAGCGCGGCGCGCTGGCGTGCCGGCAACTGCTCGGCCAGGTCGAGGAAGGGCCGCAGCAACTGGTGCAGCCCGGCGAAGGCGAGGCCCGACTCGCCCTCGCTCCCCCGGCACCTCAGCACCCGTACCCCGGACCGGCGGGCCATGCGGGCGGCGGCGTCGAGGAGCGCGCTTTTGCCCGCGCCGGCCCCTCCCGTCATCATCAGGGCCCCGGTCCGCCCTGTCGTGAGATCGTCCACCAGCCGTGACAGCAGGGCCAGTTCGTGGTCCCGGCCGACGATCCACTCGTCACCGAGCGGCGTCATGAGCCGGACCCGGGGAACGCGTCGGAGGTGAAGGCGAGGAGGGCATGGGCGACCGCGCCGGGGCTCTCCAGGAGCATCTCGTGCGTACCGTCGATCCCGACGACCCGCACGGCGGGCCGCCGCGCGGCCAGTTCGGCGAGATCCCTGGCGAGCCCCTTCCCGTACGCCGTCATCAGTTCGTCGAACCAGGGCAGGCCGGGGGCGGGCGGTACGGGTCGCGCGGCCCGTCCGAGCAGCAGTGGCCGGCGCGTCCTCGCGAAGGCGTCGAAGAGGTCGAAGAGGTCGAGTGCGTCGACGGCGGCCAGCATCTCCAGGACGTGCGCGCGTCCGGGGCGCACCTCCAGCCGTCCGTCGGGTGCGGGCCGCACGCTGCGCAGCAGGCCGGCCTCCAACAGCTCGTAGGGGATGCCCAGTTGGTCGGAGAGTGCACGCTGCTCGGCCAGCAGTTCCTTCAGGCCGTCGGCCGGAAGCGGTTCGCCGGACACCGTCGCGGCCGCCGACTCCCGCACCTGGGTGAGACGCTCCTCGACGTACACGGGGTCGAGGCCCACGTACTGGTCGGGGCGGCCCCAGCCGTATCCGTCCAGGTTCACCGCGCCGGGTGTGACGCCCGGATGCTCCAGCGCGTACAGAACGGCGATCATCCCGCCGAGCGAGTGCCCGACGGGCAGCGCGCCGGGAAGGTCGTAGCGCTCGAGGACCGCCTCGATGTCGTCCAGTACCCGGGGAAGACTCCAGGTCCCCGACGGTGAGAGACCGTGTCCGCGCAGGTCCACGGCGAGCACCCGGTGCCGGGGGACGAGGAGGGGGGCCACAGCGGCCCAGTCGGCGAGCGTGCGCCTGGCTCCGTGCAGCAGAAGCAGGGGTGGGCCGTCACCACCGTGGTCGTGTACGGCCAGTTCGATGCGGTCTCCGGTCATGTCCTGACAATACGGCGTGGGTCAGGGCTCCAGGAGCAGATTGAGCGTCGGCAGGGGGCCGCCCGGGAACTGTTGCAGCCGTCCGCCGGACGCCAGCGGGCCCAGATTGATGACCGCCCACCCCACCCGCTCCGCCAGCCGCGTGACGCGCTCGTTGGCCCCTGGGTGGTTTCCCGAGAGGAAGACCACCCGCCGTCCGACGAAGGTGCGCGGATCGGAGCCGAGCACCGCCGGTGTCAGGGTGTTGAACGCCTTCACCAGGCGCGCTCCGGGGACGAGTTCGGCGACGACCTCGCTGGAGGTGCGGCCGTCGAGGTCGGCGACCTTGAAGTCGGGCGGTCCGAGCGGGTTGGTGGTGTCGATGACGATCCGCTCCTGCCAGTCGAGGACGTCCGCGGCGGCCACCGCCTCGCTCAGCCGACGCCACGGCACGGCGAGGACGACGATCTCCTCCTTCGCGGACTCCGTGACGGTGGCGGGCATCAGGGCCGGGCCGATCGAGGCGGCGAGGTCCCGCAGTGACTGCGGGCCGCGGCTGTTGCTGATGACGACCTGCTCGCCCGCCGCCACGAACCGATAGGCGAGGGCCTGTCCGATGGCTCCGGCACCGATGATTCCGATGGGCATGAGGTGTCCCCTTCCTTGAGTTCCGCGGCTGCGACGAGAGGGTGATCGTCAGCATCATGCCGCAGGTCACAGAGGCGCTTCTGTCATGTGACTGGGCCGGGTCCGTGACCGGCGCGGGCGTCGCGGGGGCCGCCTTGACGCGGGCGTCGTCCAGACGATTTGATCCTGAGGTGCCCAGGCGCCGCGCCGGGCACACAGAGGTGCGCCCAGCCGGTAGCGGACACCGTTCGAGTCCGGCCAGAGTCGCCAGGACCGCGGGAGCGTCCGAGGCGGGGCCGTACCCGCGATCAATGGAGCCGACATTCCCGCCCAACGTGTTTCCCGCGTCACCGGCCTGGGGGCAGCCGCCGCCCTGGTGGCGCTCGCGACGCTGGTGAGCTGTACGACCGGGTCGGACGAGGGGACGCCACCCCAGCAGGGTAAGGCCTCCCCGCCGAGCCCGGAGGCCGTACAACTCCCCCCGCTCCACGCGGGCTTCGACTACCAGATCGGCGGCGCCTATCCGCCGCCGTCCGGCGTCCGTATCGTCAGCCGCGATCGTTCGGACTCGCCCGCGCCCGGCCTGTACAACATCTGTTACGTCAACGCCTTCCAGGCCCAGCCGGACGAGTCGAAGGCGTGGCCGGCCGATCTGCTGCTGCGGGACGCGCACGGCAAGGTCGTCATGGACCGTGACTGGAACGAGGCGCTCCTCGACCTCCGCACGCCCGCCGAGCGCAAGCGGGTGGCCGCGCGGGTCAACCGTTGGATCGACGAATGCGCCGACAAGGGATTCGACGCCGTCGAGCCTGACAACTACGACAGCTACACCCGTTCCGGCCATCTGCTGACGGCGAACGACGCCACCGCGTTCATCACACTCCTCTCGGCCCACGCGCACGCCCGGGGGCTGGCCATCGGACAGAAGAACACCTCGGAACTGGCCGGGCTCAGGTCGAGGACCAAGCTCGACTTCGCGGTGGCCGAGGAGTGCGGCCAGTACGACGAGTGCGGCACGTACGCAAAGGCGTTCGACGACCGGGTGGTGGATATCGAGTACACCGACAGCGGTCTGCGCAAGGCGCTCGCGCGCTACGGGGACCGGCTGAGCATCGTGCGCCGTGATGTGCAGGTGTCGACGCCGGGCAGTGCGGAGTACGTCCGCCGGACGCGCTGACGGACGCTGCCCCGGGCCGGGAGAGGTCAGCGTGCATACTCGCAGCGAAGCCGGGTGGTTTCCGGATGAGCGGGTACGCACGGAGCGGACGTATCAAAGGGCATGTCGACATCCATGGCCAGCAGGCAGGGCGACCGTCTGCCCACGAGCACCGCAAGACCGCCGGGCCGGTTCGATCGGCTCCGGCGGCACCGGCGGTGGCTGCTCGCGCTGGCGGTGGTCGCCCTGCTGGCCCAGATGGCGGTCGCGATGGTCACGGCGGCCGCGCAGCAGACGCCGACGATCGACGAGCCGGTGTACGTGGGCACGGCGGAGACCTATGTGCGGGAACACAGCCTGCGCTTCAACCCCGAGCATCCGCCGCTGGGCAAGCTCATCATCGCGACCGGACTGCTGTTCGCCCATCCGCACCTGGACGCCCACTTCACGGGCGATCAGACGGCGCTCGGACGGCGGTTGCTGTACGAGTCGGGCAACGATCCCTGGCGGGTGATGCTGTGGGCGCGGCTGCCGGTGATCGTGCTGACGCTGCTGTTCGGTCTGGTCGTCCTCGCGTTCGCCCGTGAACTCGTCGGCGCCGTGGGCGGGTTGGTGGCCCTCGCGCTGTACGCGTTCTCACCCGACGTCATCACCAACGGCTCGCTCGCCACACTCGACGTACCGGCGGCCGGATTCCTGCTGACCTCGGTGTGGCTGGCATGGCTGGCCCGGCGCCGGCGACCCCTGCTCCACCTCGCCCTCGCGGGGGCGGCCCTCGGCGCGGCGCTCGCCACCAAGATGAGCACCCTGCCGGCGGTGCCGGTGCTGCTGCTCCTGGTGTTCCTCTCCTACAGGCAGGCACACCGCACGCCCGGCCTGGGCCTGCGCGCGCAGCCGCGGCTCGTCGGCCTGGGTGTGGCCGTGGCGGCCGGTACGGTGCTGGTGGCGCTCGCCGTCGTGTGGGCGGCCTACCTGGTCGTCGACCCGCAGCTGCGCTGGACGGCTCCCGCGAACCTCCCTGCCGTGCACGGTCTGCGCGGGCTCGTCATCGACTGGCTGCCGGTGCCTCGGCCGTACCGCGACGGGATGCGGATCCAGTTCGGCTTCGAGAACGACGTGTGGACCGGCTTCCTGTTCGGACGGGTCTACCACGGCTCGCTCTGGTACTACCTGCCGGCCGCGCTGCTGGTGAAGACGCCGCTCGGCATGATCGCTCTCTGGCTCATGGGCCTCGCCGTGGTGACGGCCGTACCCCGGCTGCGGCCCGCCGCCCCGTACGTCCTGCTCCCCCCGGCCGTCCTGCTGGCCGTGGCCATGACCGGGTCCCGGGACCTCGGCGTCAGATACGCCCTCTTCGTCCCGGTGTTCCTGGCGGTGGCGGCGGCCGGGGTCGTCGCCCTGCGCCGGCGCTGGGCCCACCTCGTCACGGCGGCGCTGGTCGGCTTCGTCGCGATCAGTTCGCTGCGCGCGTTCCCGTACTACCTGCCGTACTCCAACGAGGCGTTCGGCGGACCCTCCCGAACCCATCTGCGGCTGCACGACTCGAACGTCGACTGGGGGCAGGACCTGGGCCGCCTGGCCGACCGTCTGGCCGGGCGGTATCCGGGCGAGCGGGTCTGGCTGGTCTACAAGGGCAGTGGTGTGCCCTCGTACTACGGGATCGAGGCGGCCGATCCGCGCAAGGTGCCGCCGAGCGAGGTGCACGGACTGCTCGCCGTGTCGGACACCGCCGCCGCGAAGGCCGACGACCGTCTGGCGGCGCTGCTGGACGGCGCCACGCCCATCGACGACGTCGGCCACTCGATCACGATCTACCGTCGCCCCTGACCCCCGGGCGTCACGCGCGAGAAGCGAGCAGGTCCAGGCCCCGGCCCCAGGGGAACTCCGCGCGCAGGCCGTCCTCCCCCGGCTCCCCGGAGTAGCGGTCGCCGAACCGGACACCCATCCCGCGCAGCCGCTCGACGCTCCCCCGGTACGCGGGGTGTGCCGCCAGCGCGTCGCTCACGCAAGGCAGTACGGCGATCGGGACGCCGAGTCCGTACGCCTCGTTCAGCGTGCCGAGCGCGAGCGTGTCGGATATCCCGGCCGCCCACTTGTTGACGGTGTTGAAGGTGGCCGGGGCGACGGCCACCGCGTCGGGGGCCGGGAAGGGGCGCGGGTCGCCCGGGGCCCGCCAGGCGGACCTGATCGGGCGACCGGTCTGCGCCTCGACCGCCGATGCGTCGAAGAAGCCGAGCCCCTGCGGGGTGGCGATGACGCCGACCTCCCAGCTCCGTTCCTGTGCATCGGTGATCAGTTTGCTGACGTCCTGTGCGATACCGGCCGCGCACACGACGACGTAGAGGAAGGGCTTTTCGGCGTGTTCGGTCACGTGGGAACCCTAGTCACCTTCTCGGCCGTGAACGGCCGAGCTTGTATCGCCGGCGGACACGCGGGGTGCCTAGTGGACCGGGAAGGAGTCCCCGCGTTCGGCTTCCGGCCGCGGGCCGAGGATGCGGCGCTCGTGCTCCTCGATGCGTACGTCGTTGATGCTGGCCTCGCGCCGGGTCATCAGCCCGTGCTCGTCGAACTCCCACAGCTCGTTGCCGTACGAGCGCCACCACTGCCCGTCGGCGTCGCGCGACTCGTACTGGAAGCGGACGGCGATGCGGTTGCCGTCGAAGGCCCACAGGTCCTTGCGCAGGGCGTACTCGCGTTCACGCGCCCACTTGGCGGTGAGGAGTTCGACGATCTCGGCGCGGCCGGTGACGAAGGTGTCGCGGTTGCGCCAGACCGAGTCCTCGGAGTACGCGAGGGCGACCTTGTGGGGATCACGGGTGTTCCAGGCGTCCTCGGCGGCCTGGACCTTCTGGGCCGCGGTCTCGCGGGTGAAGGGCGGGAGGGGTGGGCGGTCGTTCATGGGGGTGTCCTTTCAGGTACACGCACATCTGGGCCACGCGCATCACATGACTGGAGAACGTGCGTTCTCTCTCATGGCTGCTAACGTAGAGAACGTTGGTTCTCGCGTCAAGGAGCAGCCCCGTATGGACAGCACAGCAGCCCGCGAACAGGCCCTCGCCGCCGCCCGCGAACAGGCGTTGGACGCCGCTGAGGAGCTCTTCTACGCCCGTGGCATCCAGACCGTCGGCATGGACGACATCCGCGGCGCCTCGGGGGTCTCCCTCAAGCGGCTCTATCAGCTGTTCCCGGCGAAGGAGCTCCTGGTCGAGGCGTATCTCGAGCGGCGCGACGTGCGCTGGCGGCAGCGGCTGGCCGAGCACGTCGACGGGTACGAGGAGCCCGGGCGGCGGATCCTGGCGGTGTTCGAATGGCTGGGGCAATGGTTCTCCGAGCCCGGCTTCCGCGGGTGCGCCTGGATCAACTCCTACGGCGAACTCGGCGCGACCTCACCACGCGTGGCCGCCCAGGTCCGCGGCCACAAGGGAGCCTTCAAGGACTACCTGGGCGGCCTCGTGACCGCCGCGGGGCTCCCCGGCGCCCTCACCGACCAGCTGTTCCTGCTGGCCGAGGGCGCCATGGTCACCGCGGGCATCACACGGAGCACGGCGCCGGCCGAACAGGCGGGCGGGGCGGCACGGGTGCTCGTCGAGGCCCAGCGGCGATAGGGCCGACGCCGGCGGGGACGGCCGACGCGAGCCGGCCGTCCCCGTCGAGTGTCCTCAGGTCTCGGAGACGGTGATGGCGCCCACCGGGCAGGCCCGCGCGGCCTCCCGGACCAGCGGGTCGCCGCCGCCGTCCTCGCGGCCGGGCAACAGCGCGCTGAAGCCGTCGTCGTCCTGGGTGAAGACGTTCGGCGCGGTCAGCGCGCACTGTCCCGCGCCGATGCAGACGTCCTTGTCGATGGCGATCTCGATATTCATGGCCGCCAGCCTCTTACCAGGTCACGGGGAGTTCCAGCATCCCCTGGATCGTGTCTCCCGCTTTGAAGGGGATCTCTTCCGCCGGCACGGCCAGACGCAGTCCGGGCAACCGGTCGAAGAGCGACAGCAGGGCGATCTCCATCTCGGCGCGGGCGAGGTTCTGGCCGAGGCACTGGTGGATGCCGAAGCCGAACGCGACGTGATGACGGGCCGAACGGTGCCAGTCCAGGGCGTCCGGTTCGGGGAAGGTGCCCGCGTCACGGTTGATGACGGAGGTCGAGAAGACCACGCCCTCGTCGGCGCGGATCGTCGCCCCGGCCACCTCGATGTCCTCGGTGGCCACCCGCAGCAGCCCGTCGGCGATGGACAGGAAGCGCAGCAGTTCCTCCACGGCGGCGGGCATGAGCGCCGGCTCGGCGCGCAGTTCCGCCAGCTGCTCGGGGTGGTGCAGCAGGGTGAACGTACCGAGCGAGATCATGTTCGCGGTCGTCTCGTGCCCGGCGACCAGCAGGATCGTCGCCAGGCTGATCAGCTCCTCGCGGTCCACCGTCCCCTCGCGCAGCTGTTCGTGGATGAGCTCGTCGAGGAGCCCGTCCCCCGGATCCTTCCACTTGCGGTCGATCAGCGCCCCGAAGTAGGCCTCCAGCTGGTCGCGCGCGTCCTGGGTGTCCGCGGCGGCCGGGCCGCGCAGCAGCCTGCGGGACTGCTCCTCGAAGAAGTCGTGGTCGGCGTACGGCACGCCGAGCAGCGCGCAGATCACCATCGAGGGCACCGGCAGCGCGAAGGCGCTGACCAGTTCGGTGGGCGGGCCCTGCCGCTCCACGGCGTCCAGCAGCCGGTCGACGGTCTCCTGGATGCGCGGGCGCAGGGCCGCGGTCCGTTTCAGGGTGAAGCTCGGAACGAGCATGCGGCGCTGGGTGTGGTGGGCTGGATCGTCGAGCCCGAGCAGCGCGACCCGCCGGTTGCGGGACTGGGCGAACCGCTCCGTGGGCATCGGGAACGCCGGGCGGGTGCGGTCGGAGGAGAGCCGGGGATCGGTGAGCAGTTCTCGGGCGGTGCCGTGCCCGGTGACGACCCACACGTTGCGCCCGTCGAACAGGGAGACGCGCGAGAGGGGGTGCGCCTCGCGCAGGGCGTCGTAGGCGGTGGGCGGGTGGTAGGGACACGTACGGTCCTGGGGGAAGGCAACGGGTTCTGTCATGAGTGACCTCGCAAGCGATGGTTCCCTCTTGCCGATCTTCATTAGATGCCCCAGGCACCTATAGGAGCCACGCAAAGTTCGGCCAGATGCCCCGGACGGACCATCTGGCCGAACGCCGTCGCCGGTCGGAGCGGCCGCCGGGCTCCCACGGGCCTCGGTCGCCGCCCGGGTGCCGTGCGTACGGCGCGTGTGTGGCTCGATCCAACCGCTACCTCCACGGTACACACCCGTCTTCGGTGGCTCGGTGACGTCCTCGCGTAATTCGCTTGCACGGGCGGCTCGAGGGCCCCAGGATCTGCCCATGCCCACGATCGAAGCCCTCCTGCCGCCGACCTCCGCCGCTCGTCCGGTGCGGGTCCAGCAGCAGCCCGGCCGTCCGCGGAGGCCCTCGCTTCCCCGGTCATGACCGCCGCGCTCGTCGCGGGGCTTCTCGCGGGTTATGGCATCGCCATCCCCGTCGGAGCGGTCGCGACCTATCTCGTCTCTCTCACCGCGCGTACGTCCCTGAGAACCGGCGGGTGCGCCGCCCTGGGCGTCGCGACCGCCGACGGGCTGTACGCCCTGGTCGCAGCCCTCGGGGGCGCCGCGCTCGCCGCCGCGCTGCGACCGGTGCTCGTGCCGTTGCGCTGGGCCTCCGGTCTGGTGCTGCTCGCGCTGGCCGTACGGGGCGCTGTCGGCGCGTTGCGCCAGTACCGCGAACAGCGGCTCGCGGCCCGGTCCGTACGGGACCCGGTGCGCCCGGCGCGGGCGTACCTGACCCTGCTCGGGATCACCCTGCTCAACCCCACCACCGTGATCTACTTCGCCGCCCTGGTCCTCGGCAGCCGGACGGCCGAGGCGGTGCGCCCCCTGGAGCAGGGGGTGTTCGTGCTCGCCGCGTTCTTCGCCTCCGCGAGCTGGCAACTCCTGCTCGCCGGCGGCGGCGCGCTGCTCGGCCGGGCGCTGACGGGACGCCGGGGACGGCTGGTCACTGCGCTCGCGTCGAGTGCCGTGATCATGGCGCTGGCGGTACGGATGCTCGTCGCACCATGAGGAGTGGAGCTCGCGCGTCTGCGGGCCGGGTGCGGAAGATTCGCGTCCGCGCTGGTGTTGAATCGTGCCGAGACAGAATCAGCACGAGCGACGATGGGACGGAAGTCATGCCTCTTGAGGGTGAGTACGAACCCAGCCCGACGCAGTGGGTGCGCGACCAGGTGGAGTTGTACGAGGGCTCCGGCGGCACCAAGGGAACCACGCTGCTGGACACGGGACTGCCGGTCATCATTCTCACGACCCTGGGTGCCAAGAGCGGCAAGATCCGCAAGACCCCGCTGATGCGGGTCGAGCACGACGGACGTTACGCGGTGGTCGCCTCGCAGGGCGGCGCCCCCAAGCATCCGGTCTGGTATTTCAACGTGCAGTCCGATCCGCACGTGGAGCTCCAGGACGGCCCCGAGCGCCAGGACATGACTGCGCGTGAGGTCACGGGTGAGGAGAAGGCCCAGTGGTGGGAGCGCGCGGTCGCCGCGTACCCCCCGTACGCCGACTACCAGAAGAAGACGGACCGCGAGATCCCCGTCTTCGTGCTGGAGCCGACGGGCTGACCGACCCGGACAGAAGAACCGTCCGAACGACTCGGACAGAGATTCCGACGGACCCGGACCGAAATTCCCTGGAAATCGGTGCGCATGATCCCTCGCGCGCCGGGCACCCGTGCTTCAGGCCCCGCCGCGCTCCCCCGTCGCGGCGGGGCTTTCCGCTGCCGCGGAACCGCGCGCCGCGGCCCGTGCCACACGCGCGTCGGTGACGTCCAGGAAGATCTGGTCGGCCTCCGGGACGGCGTGGGCGACGGAGCCTTTGATACGGACGGCGACCTCCTCGACCTCCTCACTGTCCAGGCCCGGCACGAGGTCGACCCGGGCGGCGACCAGGGTCGAGTCGAGGCCCAGCTCCATGGTGAGCAGCGCCTCCACGGTGTCGATCTCGGGCTGCGCCTCCAGCAGGGCCCGGATCCGACGGCTCGCTTCCTCGTCGGCGGCCCGCCCGATGAGCTGTTCGCGCGCGTCCCGGCCGAGCCGGCAGGCGACGCACACGAGGAGCGCCCCGATGGCGAATGAGGCGCAGGCCTCCCACACGACCTGGCCGGTGACCATGTGCAGCACCATGCCGGTGATCGCGAGCATGACACCGATCACGGCTGTGCCGTCCTCGGCGACCACCGTACGCAGGGCGGGGTCGCGCATCCCGTCCGCGCCGCCGCCCTGCCGGCGCACCTGGTGCAGCGCCCGGAACAGGGACGCTCCCTCGGCGAGCAGGGCGACTCCCAGTACCGCCAGTCCGGCCACATAGCCGTGGAAGGACTCCTCGGCGCCGTTCCGCAGCGCTTCGACGCCCTGGAAGAAGGAGAAGCAGCCGCCCATCACGAAGATGCCGACGGCCGCGAGCAGCGACCAGAAGAACCGTTCCTTGCCGTAGCCGAAGGGGTGCCGGCGGTCGGCGGGGCGGCGGCTGCGGCGCAGTGCGGCGAGGAGGAACACCTCGTTCATGCTGTCTGCGACGGAGTGCGCCGCCTCGGAGAGGAGCGCGGGTGAGCCCGTGAGGAGGCCGCCCACCACCTTGGCCACGGCGATCAGCAGGTTGGCGCCCAGGGCGACCAGCACGGTGACGCGCGTCCTGCGGTCCGACTTGTTCGGTTTCCGGTTCACCTCGGCCGGTTTCCCCGGCGTGCCTGCCTCACACTTCGGCGTACGCCCGCGCCCTCTACCCGGCGGCCGGATTCGGTGACACCGTCGGCCTCGACCAAGAAGGAGGACCGGGTGTCCAAGAAGGCGTCCAAGAAGCCGAAGAAACTCAAACTCCCCCTCGCCTACAAGCCCCTCGGCTTCGCGCTGGGCTGGGCGAGCGGCGCCCTGGCCGGGATCGCCTTCCGGGCGACGTGGAAGGCGATCCGCCACGAGGAGGACGCGCCCGACGCCCTGGACGAGGACCGCGGCTGGGGCGAGGTGTTGCTCGCCGCGGCCCTTCAGGGGGCTTTGTTCGCGGTGGCGCGCAGCGCCGCGGACCGTACGGGCGCGAAGGCCGTCGAACGCTCGACGGGGGTCTGGCCGTCCTCGGACAAGGGAAGCCGGGACTGAGGACCGGCGACCCGCGCGAGACCCGCCCGGCGCGCGACCGTACGGGCGCGAAGGCCGTCGAACGCTCGACGGAGGTCTGGCCGTCCTCGGACAAGGGAAGCCGGGACTGAGGACCGGCGACCCGCGCGAGACCCGCCCGGCGCGGGTCGGGCGGTCAGCCCTGTTTGGGTGTGGTCGGCGGCAGGAGTCGCAGGGTGAAGGAGTGTCCGGACGGGTCGGCGTAGCCGCGTTCCTCGAACGGGCTCGCCGGGTCGTTGGTCTCGATCGGGCGCCCGCCGAGGCCGACGATCCGGCGTTCCGCCTCGTCCAGGTCCGCCACCTGGAAGTCCAGGTGGACCTGGAGGGAGTTCTCGGGACGCGGCCAGCTGGGCGGCGTCGCCATCGCATCGCGGCGGAACGCCATCCGGATGCCGTCGGCGCCCCTGATCTCCACGCGGTTCGCGGTCGCGTCCGTCTCCTCGGCCTCGATCAGCTCCCTGTAGAAGGCGGCGAGCTTCTCGGGCTCGGCGCAGTCCAGCACCACGACGCCTGCGGTGACCAGTGCCATGTGTCCTCCGTACGGGTTCCGGGCGCGGGCGGCGGCCGGCCGCCGCCCGCTGTGTTCCCGGTTACCCCGTAGGAGGAATTCAGTCCGTCACGAGCCATTCCCCGTCGCGCATGAGATCGCGCCCGGTGAGTTCGTCGGCCTCACGCCAGGCCTGCACGCGCCGCGGGGTGACACGGAAGTAGAGGTACGCCGTGGTGAGTTCACGCGGGTCGAAGCCGGTCTTCTCGGCGAAGGCGTCGCCGACCCCGTCCAGCAGCGCGGCGGATTCCAGCGCCTCGGCGGTTCCCTCGACGAGCACCACGTCGCGGGTCGGGCCGATACCCAGGCGCACCTTGCCGGTCGCGCGCAGGTTGCGGCCGGTCGGACTGGCGGCCGGAGTGGCGAGCAGCAGGGTGGTGCCGTCCCAGAGGAAGGACAGTGGGATCAGGTACGGCGTCTCTCCGGCGCCGTCGGCCGTGGACACCCAGCAGTCGACGTCGTTCTCCAGCCGGTGGAGGGTGTCGTGTTTGCGTTGCTTCGGGGAGCGGGCGGGCGGGTTCATGGGCGGGCGGACTCCTGATCTTCTGCTCGGGCGTGAGAAGGATCGGCGTGACCGGCGTGCTCGGTGACCTCTTCGAGGCAGGCCGCCGCCGCGGTCAGCAGCATGTCCAGCGCCACCGGATAGGCGCTGCGGCGCATGTCCACCAGCAGGTGGCGGGCGGTCGCCGCGATGTGCGGGTGTGTGTCGGCGGGCAGCCGGGCGTACGTAGCCCGCCACACGCCCGCCTCCGCGTCGCGCGCGGCGCGCGGAAGCGCCAGGCTCGCCGCGTCGAGGGCGGCGAAGGCCAGGGACTGGTCGACGAAGGCGTGGTAGATCCGCACCGCGTCCGGGTCCGGGAAACCGGCTCCGCGCAGCACGCCGAGGATGGTTTCCACGGCCTCGATCTCGTGGACCCGGCCGGTGACGCGGTAGGAGCTGAGCACCGCGGCCTGCGGATGCGACAGCGCCCCTGCGTGCATCCGCAGGCCGAGATCCCGCAGGTCGGCGCGCCAGTTCCCGGTGGGGCGCCAGGTGCGCAGGGTGCGGCCGATGAGTTCGTCGGCGATGGCGAGGAGCAGGTCGTCGGTGTCGCGGAAGTACCGGTACAGGGCGGTCGGGTCGGCGCCGAGGGCGAGGCCGAGGCGGCGGACGGTGAGGGCGTCGGCGCCGTGCTCCTTGAGCAGCCGCAGCGCGGTCTCGACGATCAGCTCCTCGCAGAGCACGACTCCGGTCTTGGTGGGGCGCCTGCGCCGCCGGGCGGCGGGCGGGACGACCCGGTCGTTCATGGACGTCATGGACTCTCCCTCCGGTGTCGCCCAGGCTCTGCCTCCGGTGTCGCACGGGCTCTGCGCCTCCGGTGCGGGCACCTTATGTCAACGGCGTTGACCTGTTAAGGCCCTGGGCAGTTTCATTTCCGGTCATCGGGCCGGAATCAGGCCCCCTGGGTGCGATCGGAGCAGGCCATGACGCAGCAGCCCTACGGTGAGGACCCTCCGTCCCTGCGCAAGTCGCTCGGCGTCGTGGACGGCGTCGCCATCGCCGCCTCCAGCACGGCGGCGACCACCAGCATCGGTATCGGGCTGGGTGTGACGGCCGGCGTGGTCGGGCTGCATCTGCCCGCCATCATGCTGCTGGCCTTCCTGCCGATCCTCGGGATCGCGGGCGCCTACAGCCGGCTGAACCGGGTCGAGCCGAACGCGGGCAACGGCTATGTGTGGGTGGGCCGTTCACTCACCCCCTGGCTCGGCTTCCTCGTCGGCTGGGTGAACATCGTGGCCACGGTGGCGTTCCTCGCGTACACCACGGCCGTGACCGGCTCGGCGATGCTCCAACTGGCGGGTGAGGCCGGGCTGCACAGGGTGGCGGGGCTGGTGCTGGACCCGGGTTCCACCGCCCAGACGACCGCGGTGGGCATCGTGGTCCTCGTCGCCGTCACCCTCACCGCGGTCACCGGGGTCAAGACCGCGGCCCGGCTGCAGAGCGGGCTGCTCGTCTTCGAGTACGTGGTGCTGCTGGGCTTCTGCGGCTACGGCATCGTCAACGGTCCGCACCCGTTCCGGCTGAGCTGGTTCGACCCGTTCGCGATTCCCTCGGCGTCGGCGCTGGCGCAGGGGCTGCTGTTGTCGGTGTTCTGCTACTGGGGCTTCGAGGCGGCGTTCACCGTGAACGAGGAGGTGCGTGACCCGCGCGACGCCTCACGGGCCGGGCTCATCACGCTGGTCACCATGCTGGGGCTGTTCCTCCTCGGCTCGGTCGCCTTCCAACGCGTGCTGTCGGAGCAGGAGTTGGCCGGGCACGGCGCGCAGGGGCTGGCGTTCTTCGGCGACCGGCTCGCCTCCCAGCCGCTGGCCGCGCTGCCGCTGGTGGCCCTGATGTTCTCGGCCGTCGCCTCGCTGCAGGCCGGGGTGATCCCGACGGCTCGCGGGATGTTCGCGATGAGCCGGGACCGTACGCTCGGACCGGTGTGGTCCAAGGTCAGCGCGCGGTACGGGACTCCGGCGACCGGAACGCTGCTGATCGGCGCGCTGGCGACGGCGGTCGCCGCCCTCGCCCTGGTGATTCCCCGTCTCGCCGACATGATCATGGCAACGGTGAACGCGGTCGGGATCGTCGTCGCGCTGTCCTACGCGCTCACCGCCCTCGCGGCCGCCGCCCGCTTCCGGGACCTGCTGCGGGAGGACTGGCGACAGGGGATACGGGCGGTGGTCCTGCCCTCCTTGAGCGCGACGGCCCTGCTCGCGCTCGGCGGCTATCTCGCCTGGTCCTTCTACACGTCCACCGACCACTTCGAAGTCAGCGCGGACAACGGCTGGTTCCTTCTGCTCACCCCCGCCCTGATGATCGCCTCCGGTTTCCTGGCCGCCACGTGGGCGAAGTGGGTCCGCAAGTCCCCTTACTTCCGTACGGGACACGGCACCGACGCCGACGCGCCCCAATTGCTGGCCACATCCAACTGAATCCAACCAGGGAAAGAAGCACATGCACGCCGATCTCCTCTTCACCGGCGGCCCGGTCCTCACCCCCGAGGGCCACGAAGGTCCCGGGGGTCCCAGGGGACCCGAAGGCCGCGGCGCGACAGCCGTCGCCGTCACCGGCGACCGGATCACCGCCGTCGGAAACTCCGAGGTCCACGACCTGATCGGCCCGGCGACGGAGGTGGTCGACCTGGCTGGACGGCTGCTCCTGCCGGGCTTCCAGGACGCCCACGTCCACCCGGTCCCGGCGGGGCTGGAGCTCAGTCAGTGCGACCTCACGGGGGCGAAGACCGCCGAGGAGACCCTCGCCGCCGTACGGGCCTACGCCGACGCGCACCCGGAACGGGAGTGGATCACGGGCGGCGGCTGGTCCATGGAGGCCTTCGCGGGCGGTACGCCGACCAAGGAGCTGCTGGACGCGGTCGTACCGGACCGGCCGGTGTACCTGCCGAACCGGGATCACCACGGCGCCTGGGTCAACAGCCGCGCACTGGAGCTCGCGGGCGTCACCCGGGACACGCCCGACCCGGCCGACGGGCGGTTCGAGCGGGACGCCTCGGGCGAGCCGAACGGGATGCTCCAGGAAGGGGCCATGCAGTACGTCGGCCGGCACACTCCCCAGGCCACCGCCGCGGACCGGCTCGCCGCGCTGCTGCACGCCCAGCGGGAGCTGCACGCGCTCGGCATCACCGCCTGGCAGGACGCGCTGGTCGGCGCGTTCGTGGGGATGGACGACCCGTCGGACGCCTATCTGACCGCGGCCCGCGACGGTTCGCTGACCGCACGTGTCGTCGGCGCGCTGTGGTGGGACAGGGAGCGCGGGGCCGAGCAGATACCCGAACTCACCCAACGGCGGGCCGCGTTGAGCCACGGCCGGTTCCGCGCCAGCAGCGTCAAGCTGATGCTGGACGGGGTCGCCGAGAACGGCACGGCCGCGCTGCTCGACCCCTATCTGGACCGGTGCGGCTGCGCCACCGCCAATCGCGGGAAGAGCTTCATCGATCCGGCGCGACTTCCGTCGTACGTCACCGAGTTGGACGGCCTCGGCTTCCAGTGTCACTTCCACGCGCTGGGCGACCGGGCCGTGCGCGACGCCCTGGACGCCGTGGAGGCGGCGCGGAGGGCCAACGGGCGAAGCGACACGCGTCCGCACCTCGCCCATCTCCAGGTGGTGCATCCCGACGACGTACCCCGCTTCGCGCGTCTCGGTGCCACGGCCAACATCCAGCCCCTGTGGGCCGCGCACGAACCGCAGATGGACGAGCTGACCCTGCCCTTCCTCGGGCCCGAACGGGCCTCCTGGCAGTACCCGTTCGGGGCGCTGCTGCGGTCCGGGGCGAGGCTCGCCGCGGGCAGCGACTGGCCGGTCAGCAGCGCCGACCCGCTTCAGGGCATCCACGTCGCGGTCAACCGGGTGGCCCCGGACGGGACAGGGCCGGTGTTCCTGCCGGACGAGCGCATCGACCTGACGGCCGCCCTCATGGCGTACACGGCGGGCTCGGCGTACGCCAACCATCTCGACGACACCGGGAGCGTACGGGCCGGGGCGCTGGCCGATCTCGTGGTGCTGGACCGCGACCCGTACGCGGGTCCGCCGGAGGAGATCGCGTCCGCGAAGGTCGCCCTGACCTATGTGGGAGGTGAGCGCGTCCACACCGCGTCGGGAGCCTGACGCCCCTTGCGGCCGTACGAGTGCGGTCCGGCCTCCGGGCGCCAAGCCGTACCTGTGGGGCTCACCAGGAATCGAACCCGCCGTCGAGGAAGCGGGCCCGGCAGGCCGCACGGGCCACCTTGCCGCTGCTGGTGCGGGGCACGGAGCCGGGCGGGACGAGCAGCAGGGCGGCGAGCCGCACTCCGTGGCGGGCGGAGACCGCGGCGCGTACGTCGCGCTCCCTCGCGCGGGTCTCTTCCTCGGTGGGGTCGATCTCGCGGCGGTGCTCGGCGACCACGACGAGTTCCTCGCCCGTGTCGTCGGCGCGGGTCACGCCGAAGGCGGCCAGCCGGTCCCGGCGGACGAGGTCCACGGCGCTCTGAACGGTCTCCTCGATGTCCTGGGGGTAGTGGTTGCGTCCGTCCACGATGATCACGTCCTTGAGGCGGCCGGTGACCAGCAGCCGTCCGTCGAACAGAGCGCCGTAGTCCCCCGTGCGCAGCCACCCCCCGGGGTCGCGCAGAGTCCGATCGGCGCGTTTCCAGTAGCCGCGCCCGATGTTGGGACCGCGCAGCTCGATCTCGCCGACCCGCCCCTGAGGCAGCGCGACGCCCTCGGCGTCGACGATCCGCACCTCCTGGCCGACGGGCGCGCCGCAGGACACGAGCACGGCCGCCGCTCCCGCCCGGTCCTGTGTGCTCTCGATCCGCCCCTCGGCGAGCGCGCCCGCGTCGCATGCCACCGTCGTGGGCTCCGCCGTGGGCGCGTCCGCCGTCACGAACACGGTGGCCTCGGCGAGTCCGTACGCGGGACAGTGCGCCGCCGGGTCGAGGCCCGCGGGTGCGAAGGCGGCACGGAAGCGGTCGATGGTGCCCGGCCGCACCGGCTCGCCGCCGTTGATCAGGGCGCGTACGCGGTCCAGGCGCAGCTCGTCGACCAAGCCGGGGTCGGTGCGGGCCACGCAGTAGTCGTACGCGAAGTTGGGGGCGGCGCTGATCGTGCCGTCGTACGCGCCCAGCAGGCGCAGCCAGCGCCCGGGGTTCTCCAGGAAGGCCGCCGGGTCCATCAGGACGGAGGGGAAGCCGCCGAGGACGGGCGCGGCCACGCTGAGGACCAGGCCCATGTCGTGGAAGAGGGGCAGCCAGCCGACGGTCGTGGTGGCGCCGGGGTCGTCGAGGTCGCCCGCGAAGGCGTCGATGGCCTGGCGGGCGTTGGCGACGACGTTGGCGTGGCTGATCATCACACCGGCGGGGTCCCGGGTGGAGCCCGAGGTGTACTGGAGATAGGCGATGTCCTCGGGGACCGGCGCGGACTCGACCTCGTCGAACGCGAAGCGCTGGAGGGGGAGCCGGTCGACGGGGACGACCGGTACGGCGGGCAGCGCGTGGTCCAGGACGAAGGCGTCGACCGCGGTGACGGTGGTCGAGTCGGTGAGCAGGCAGCCGGGTTCGCAGTCGGCGAGGACGGCCACCAGTGCGCCCGCGTGACCGGGGAGCCGGGGGCTGAAGAGCGGTACCGCGATCACGCGTGCGTAGAGGCAGCCGAGGAAGGCCGCCACGTAGTCGAGTCCTTGGGGCATGAGCAGTGCGGCCCGGTCGCCGGGCGCGGCGAGGGTCACCAGCCGGTCGGCGACGGCGCGGGCGCGGGCGTCCAGGGCCCGCCAGCCGAGCGTGCGGTGCTCTCCCGGGGACGCGGTGTCGGGGAAGTCGACGTGGCTGAAGGCCCGTTGCTGCGGGCGGTGGCGGGCCCAGTGCCGCAGGTGGTCCGTCAGTGGGGCGTCGGCGGGCGGCCGGGCGGGGGTCATGGGATGGCTCCAACTCGTGCGGGCCGAGGGGCTGTTGCCTGGCGGGGTGGGCAAGCAAGGGGGACGGGCCCAGCGTCCGCCGAGGAGTGCCGGTCGGGTTAGACGACGTGTTGACAGTTCGTCACCCGGCTTCTGTCAGTCGGCTGACAAAGACCGGGCCCCGATTCGCCGCCCGGGGCCAATCCACGGGGGCTCCGGGCCGTCGACCGCCGGTGCCGTCGGGTCCCCGTTGTCACCGCGTGACCATCCACACACCCATGTCTGTCCGCCGTTGACGGGGCACGGCTCGTTACCGGGGATCTTGCAGAAGGCCCCGGCGTTCACGCCGGGGATGAATGCATCTCAACACTGCTCTGGCGTGCAACCTCAGAGTGGGCGTTTGTGCTGCTCGATGTACTGGCGGACGATCGCCAACGGCGCTTCAGGCGTTCGGGTGTGCCCGCGTGGTGTGGCGAAGAAGTTCTTGTAGGCGGTGTCCAGGTCCCGGAGGGACTGTTGCAGGACGACCGCTGACACGTCGTCGCGACAGCCAAGCGGTGTACGTGGAAGACCTCGCGGTGTCCGCTCTCGGCCGCACCCGGCTCGCCAAGTCCGTGCACGACGCGGGATGGTCCGCGTTCGTCGGCATGCTGGAGTACAAGGCGGTCAGGCACGGCCGTACCTTCGCCAGGGTGGACCGCGCTTTCCCGTCGTCTCAGGTCTGCTCGGCCTGCGGATTCCGGGACGGTCCCAAGCCCCTGCACGTCCGGGAGTGGACGTGCGGCGTCTGCGGCATCGTGCACGACCGCGACCACAACGCAGCCCACAACGTCCTCTTCGAAGGACGCCGTACCGTCGCCGCCGGACGGGCGGAGACGCCAAACGCCTCACAGAGCGCCGGTAAGACCAGGACGAAAGTCCCGGCACAGCGCGTTGAAGCAGGAAGCCCCCGGAAGGGTCAGACGACCCAGGCCGGAATCCCTGGACTTTAGGCCAGGGAGCACGTCAATTGCCGGTATCGTCTCCGAGCCCCCGACCGCGCCCGCCGAAGGGAGCCGCAGCGATGACCGGACTCGACACCTCGGAGAGCGAGGACGCGGGCCGCGGAGCGGTCGAGGCGACAGACTCCGTGGCGGACGTGGCGGACGTGGCGGACGTGGCGGGCGCGGTGGACGCGGTGGACGCGGTGGACGCGGTGGACGCGACGGACGCGGTGGCCGTCCAGGAGACGGACGACGAGCCCAACGGCCCCTTCAAGGCGATCCCTTCGGGCCTGCACCACCATCTCCGGCCGTTCTTCACCGACATCAGGGAAGAGGTCGTACGGGCGATCAAGACCGAGATCCCGGAGTACGCGCGCCCGACGGACGACACGTACATGCAGGTCGTACAGCGGGGTGTCGAGCACGCCCTGCAGGGGTTCCTGGAACGGATGGCGCAGCCGGACACCGACTGGGAGCCGGTGAAGGAGACCTACCGGCGCATCGGGCGCGGCGAGGCGGACGAGGGGCGCAGTCTCGACTCGTTCCAGTCCGCTCTGCGGCTCGGCGCGCGGGTGACGTGGCGTCGGATCAACGCGCTGGTCGACGCCGAACTGCTGCCGCGCAATGTGCTGGCCGCCTTCGGCGAGGCGCTGTTCCTGCATCTGGACGAGATGGCGGCCGCGACGACCGCGGGCTACACGGAGGCACGGCTGCACCGGGCGGGCGAGTTGCAGCAGCGGCGGGCCCGGCTCCTCGATCTGCTCACCGCCGATCCGCCGGCGTCGGCCGAGGCGATCAGCGAGCTCGCGCACACCGCGGGGTGGCCGGTGC
>NZ_JBEYFS010000215.1:0-20802 GCF_040634475.1 Streptomyces sp. NPDC007095 | reverse complement strand
CGTCCAGTACGAGGACTTCCGGCCGGCACGCCGAGAGCACGCACCGGACGCCGCTCCTTGACGGGCAAACGTTGCCTGCCGCGGCACTAGCGTTTCCTCGCCCCCGCCGCCCCTGCACGACCCATCCCCAGGGACCCCGCCCCTTCGACCCCGCCGGGGGCGAGGCCCCGAACCCCCCGCGGGGCTTCGCCCCCGCACCCCACTGGGGCTCCGCCCCCCTGCACCCCGTGGGGCTCCGCCCCTGACCCCCGCACTGCCTTAAGGACGTGGGCGGTGCCCCCAGCGCCGCGGCACCCGGCGTTCGTACCAGACCATCACCGCGGAGGCGACGACACCGATCACCGCGGTCCCCACGGCCACGATGTTCTCCGCGCTCAGCCACTCCATCGCGAGCCACTCCCCCGAGCCCGAGGTGCGGTCACCGTACGGCTCGAGGCGGGAAAATCCGGCGTACGCCGGGTGAAGTTCAGCGACCGTTCAACCGGACTGACGGCACGTCAGCCGCTCTTCGTGTACGTCAACGACTCGCCCGAGCCCGTGTTCACCCGACGCAGCCGGCCATCGGACAGAAGGGTGATCTCGGAGGCGGCGCCCGGGGAGCAGGAGGAGATCGGTGCGCCGCCGGTGACCTCGGACGGCCCGATCACCAGGGGGCCGCCGGCGCCGGGGGCGGCGGTCAGTTCGGCCCGGAAGACGCAGTGGTAGGTGCTGCTGCCGGACGGACCGTCCGCGACGAGCGAGAGGACCGTGTCACCCACCGCGCCCTGCTGGATGGTGAGTCGGCGGGTGTTGTGGCCCGTCGCGTTGTCGATGGAGGCGTCCCAGGTGCCGAGGAACCCCTCCGGGATCGTGCCGCCCTGGGATGCCTGGGAAGAGGGCGAACCGGAAGGGGAGGAGGAGGGAGCAGAGGGGGAGGGCGGGGGCGAGTCGGAGGAGGTCGGGCTCGTGGACGCGGCCGAGGACGCCTTCGCGTCGTCGCTGCCCTTGGCCGTGCCGCCCTGCATCAGCGCGTAGACGGAACCGCCCGCGCCGAGCGCGACGACCAGCGCCACGACGACCAGGGCGGCGGTGGAGCGGCCGCTTCTGCGCGGCGGCTCGGGCTCGGGGACGCCCGCGGGGCCGTACGGCGTTGTGGGCATGCCCGGTCCGTACGGCGGCGTCGGACCGTACGAGCCGGGAGCGCCCCAGCCGCTCTGCGGATAGCCGTACGCCGGCGGCCCCGTGGGGCTGGGGTGCTGCTGGGGATGGCCGTACGCGGGGTGCGCGGCGGGCGGCGCGGCCGGCGGGGGCGTCTGACCGGCGCCCGCGATCAGCGTCGGGAGGTGGTCCGCCGAGGCCGGTCCGCCCGGCGGGGGCGGGGTGGCGGCGTGCTCCGGGGCGACCTCGGGGGCGGGAGCGGGGGTGGGTGCGGCCGAAGGCTTGGACAGGTCCAGGGCCGCGGGGGCGGATCCCGGGGCCGGTTCCGGAGCGGGGACGGTGGCCTGGTCGGCGGGCGGCGCCGGAGCCGGTGCGGGGCGCTCGTCCGGGTTCTCCGTGTCCAGCAACCGCACGGCGTGCCGTCCGAGTTGGGCCACCAGCGCGCTGGGCAGCCACGGGTCGCGGGACCGTCCGTCCACGACGGTGTCCTCCGCGCCGATGCGCTCCAGGATCTCGTCGAGGCCGGGGCGGGCGGCGGGGTCCTTGCGCAGACAGTGCCGTACGAGGTCGGCGAGGCCCTCCGGTACGCCGTCCAGGCCGGGGTCCTCCTGCGCGATGCGGAACATCATCGCGTGCACCCCGCTGTTCGCCGCCCCGAAGGGCAGGGCACCGGTGGCGGCGTACGCGAGGACCGAACCCAGGCAGAAGACGTCGCACGCGGGCGTGACGCGGTCGCCACGGACCTGCTCGGGCGCCATGAATCCGGGCGAGCCGACAAGGGCACCGGTGCGGGTGAGACCACCGTCGGTGACGGTCTCCAGGGCGCGCGCGATCCCGAAGTCGATGACGCGCGGGCCGTCGATGGTCACGAGGACGTTGGAGGGCTTGAGGTCGCGGTGGATGAGTCCGGCGGCGTGGATGTCCTTGAGGGCATGGGCGAGTCCGGCCGCGAGGATGCGGACGGAACGCTCCGGTAGCGCTCCATGGTCGTGGCCCACGACCGTCTGCAGGGAGGGTCCGGCGACATATCCGGTCGCGACCCACGGGACGGCGGCCTCGGTGTCCGCGTCGAGGACGGGGGCGGTCCACAGGCCGCCGACCCGGCGCGCGGCCTGCACCTCCTGGCGGAAGCGGGCCCGGAACTCCTCCTGCGCCGCGAGTTCCTCGCGCACCAGCTTCACGGCGACGGTACGGCCCCGGTCGGAGCGGGCCAGATAGACGCGCCCCATGCCACCGGCGCCGAGCCGCGCGAGCAGTCGGTACGCCCCGATCTGCTGCGGTTCCCCCGCCCCCAGCTTCTCCATCGTCGTGCCGCCCTCCCCCGTGCCTGTGCAACCGCCCGAGGCCGAGGATAGTGCGGCCCCACCGGGAGGTGGGTGGGGCGGTGTCTACGGTTCAGTAACAGCACCTGGCGTTTTCGTGACGTCCGTCGCGGCCCCGTCGATCTCGTCGAGAACCGCCGACAGTCGCTCCAGGTTCCGTACGGTCTCGGCGAAGCCGTCCTCCCCGAGCGCCCGCGCCAGCCGGTCGGCGAGGGCCGCGTGGCCGGGGCCGATCGCGGCGACGGCGGTGCGGCCGGCGGAGGTCGGGGAGAGCATTTTGGCGCGGCGGTGGGCCGGGTTGGGCAGGTACTCGGCGAGGCCCTTGCCGACGAGCAGATCGGCGACGCGCTGCACGCTCTGCCGGGTGATGCCCATGACGCGGGCGATCCCGGCGACGGGGAGCGGTTCGGGGAGCACCGCGCCCAGCACCTGCCACCAGGCGGCGGTCAGCCCCGCGGGGCCGGCCAGCTCGTCGGCCACGGAGAGGAACTGGCCGTTGAGCCGGAAGACGCCGAGGGCGGCGCGGCTGAGGAGGTCCTGTCGTTCCCGGCTCATCCGGCGGCCTCCCCGGCGTCCCTTGAGGCCTTCTCCAGTACGGCGTACGCGGACGCGTCGGAGTCGTGGAACAGGCGGTACCAGGCGTCCAGCACCTCCCCCTCGTACACCCCGAGGAGCCGCAGGACCTCCCGGGCGAAGGCGACGGGCTCGGTCGGTCCGGCGGTGACGAGGTGGCCGTCGGTGACGGCGTCGGTGTCGACGTACCGCCCGGCGCCCCGGTAGCCGGTGGCGGCGAGGTAGAAGGACACGGCGCTGGTGTGGTCCCGGTCGTCGAGGAGCCCCTCGCGGGCGAGCCCGGCCGTCGCCCCGCAGATCGCGGCGACCGGCACGCCCGCGTCGAGGAAGGCGCGGGCCTTGCGGGCGAAGGGGGCGAGGCCGTCGGAGGTGTCCCAGAGGTCGGCGCCGGTGAGGATCAGCAGGGAACTGTCCTCGGGGCGGAGTTCGTCCAGCGCGAGGTCGGGCTGGACACGGAGACCGCCGATCGTCGTCACCGGCTCCCGGGTGGGGCCGACGGTCCGGATCTCGTGGCCGGCGCGGGCGAGATACGCGGTGGCGTGACCGGTCTCCCAGTCGGCGTAGGTGTCGTAGACCGCGAGGTGGACGGGACTGCCGTGGTCGCTCGTCGCACTCTTCGCGTTCATCACTCTCTCCTCGCGTAGACCATGGCCGTGCACTATGTCAGCATGCTGTCATTTCGACAGTATGCTGTCAATGTACGGTTGTCGGCGGCCAAGCCCGACAGACTGTCGTGGAAAGCCCCCGGTCACAGACAGGACGCCGATGTCGCGCCCCCTCCGGGGACATTTACGCTTCGGCGCATGACCCCTCAGCCCAACCCCCAGGTCGGCGCCGCCGTGAAGGCCGCGGACCGCGCGCACGTGTTCCACTCCTGGTCCGCGCAGGAGCTCATCGACCCGCTCGCCGTCGCCGGCGCGGAGGGGTCGTATTTCTGGGACTACGAAGGCAAGCGGTATCTGGACTTCACCAGCGGGCTCGTCTTCACCAACATCGGCTACCAGCACCCGAAGGTCGTCGCCGCGATCCAGGAACAGGCCGCGACCCTGTCCACGTTCGCGCCCGCCTTCGCCGTGGAGGCCCGTTCGGAGGCGGCCCGGCTGATCGCCGAGCGGACCCCGGGCGACCTGGACAAGATCTTCTTCACCAACGGTGGCGCGGAGGCCGTCGAGAACGCCACGCGCATGGCCCGGCTGCACACCGGCCGTCCGAAGGTCCTCTCCGCGTACCGCTCGTACCACGGAGCCACCTCCACCGCGATCAACCTCACCGGTGACCCGCGGCGCTGGCCGAACGACAGCGGCGCGGCGGGCGTCGTCCACTTCTGGGCGCCTTTCCTCTACCGCTCCCCCTTCCACTCCGACAGTGAGCAGCAGGAGTGCGAGCGGGCGCTCCAGCACCTGGAGGACACGATCGCCTTCGAGGGGCCGGGGACCGTCGCGGCCATCATCCTGGAGACGATTCCGGGAACCGCGGGCATCATGACGCCGCCGCCGGGCTATCTCGCGGGGGTGCGCGCGCTCTGCGACCAGTACGGGATCGTCTTCATCCTGGACGAGGTCATGGCGGGCTTCGGGCGTACCGGGAAGTGGTTCGCGGCGGACCACTACGACGTGACGCCGGACCTCATGACCTTCGCGAAGGGCGTGAACTCGGGCTACGTCCCGCTCGGCGGTGTCGCGATCTCCTCGGCGATCGCGGAGACCTTCGCCCGGCGGCCCTACCCCGGGGGACTCACGTACTCCGGGCATCCGCTGGCCTGCGCCGCCGCCGTCGCCACCATCAACGTGATGGAGGAGGAGGGCATCGTCGAGCAAGCCGCGCGGATCGGGGAGACGGTGCTCGGGCCCGGGCTGCGGGAGCTCGCCGCGCGGCATCCCAGTGTGGGTGAGGTGCGCGGTACGGGCGTGTTCTGGGCGCTGGAGCTGGTCAAGGACCGGGAGACCCGGGAGCCGCTGGTGCCGTACAACGCCGCCGGTGAGGCCAATGGGCCGATGGTCGCGTTCGGGGCCGCGGCGAAGGCGCGGGGGCTGTGGCCGTTCATCAACATGAACCGGACTCATGTGGTGCCGCCGTGCAATGTCTCCGAGGGGGAGGCGAAGGAGGGGCTCGCGGCGCTGGACGAGGCGTTGTCGGTGGCGGACGAACACACCGTGTGACGCGCGGGGGTCTCGCCCCCGCCGCCCCTACCCGTCCCATCCCCCAGGGGCTCCGCCCCTTCGCCCCCGGGGCATGCGGGTCGGCTGCGGGCCGGTGGGGGCCGGGCTTTGCCCCGCATCCCCCGGCCGCCCGAAGTTCTTCAGCTGACGGCCGGTGGGGGCCGGGCTTTGCCCCGCATCCCCCGGCCGCCCGAAGTTCTTCGGCTGACGGCCGGTGGGGGCCGGGCTTTGCCCCGCATCCCCCGGCCGCCCGAAGTTCTTCGGCTGACGGCCGGTGGGGGCCGGGCGCGCAGTTCCCCGCGCCCCTGGGGGGGCGGGGCTGCGCCCCGCATCCCGGGCCCCTGAAAGGCTCGGGTCCGCGTAAGGTGACGTGCTCATAGTGGAAGCACACGCACGTGCACCCATACGCGATGAGGGAGCGAGAGACCATGCCCGGCACCGGCGGCAACGGCGCCGTAACCCGTAGCACCCTGCGGCAGCAGATCGCGGACGCGCTCCGCGACGAGGTGCTGGCAGGCCGGCTCCGGCCCGGGCAGGCGTTCACGGTGAAGGAGATCGCCGAGCAGTACGGCGTCTCCGCGACCCCCGTCCGCGAGGCCCTCGTCGATCTGTCGGCCCAGGGCCTCCTGGAGGCGGACCAGCACCGCGGCTTCCGCGTGCACGAGTACTCGCCGGCCGACTACCGCGGCATGGTCGAGGCCCGGAGCCTCGTCACCGACGGGATGTTCCAGAGTCTTCTCGCCGGAGGCATGGCGCAGGCCGACGATCCGCGCACCCTCGCCGCCCTCGCCGGGGTCCGACGCCGCGGCGAGGAGGCCCAGCGCGCCGCGACGGCCGGCGACCTGAACATCCTCATCGGCTACGACCTGCGCTTCTGGCGCGAACTGAGCGCCCTCTTCGGCAACGCCTACCTCGCCGACTTCCTGCACCGCCTGCGCGTCCAGTCCTGGGTGTGCACGGTGCAGCACCTGCGCCGGGTGGAGGATCTGAAGGGCCACCTGTGGGCGGCCCACACGGAGCTCGTGGACGCGCTGACCCGCCGCGACCCCGCCGCGGCGCACGCGATCGTCGCCGCGTACAACGAGCACTCCCTCGCCCTCCTCGAGCGCCTGACCGCCGGATGAGCGCGACGTAAGGTCGTGCCGGGAGGCGTGTGCGCCGGTGCGACGGATGGGCACACGGGGTGTGGGCATGGGGTGCGGGTATGGGATCCGCACGAGGGGGACTGAGGACGGGTCCCACCCATTACGCTTCCCTGACCACCGTGCTTCCCAAGGAGCTAGAGGAGCCGTCTGTTGGCCTGTGACCTGTGGCTGGTCCCGCTCGTCGACGTGTTGTGCCACACCCCCGACAATCCCTTCGCCGAGGAGCTGGCGCTCTACGACAAAGCGCTGGGCGAGGCCGGACTTCCGCCGGTCCCGGTGTACGCGTACATGCCGGGGCTGTCCGGCGACGTGGCCCCGGTCGCCGGTTTCGACTACGACGCGCTGCACTTCCTGCGCCGGGCGTATCTGCTCCAGATGTGCGGCCTCGCGGTGACCCCGGTGGACGAACTGGGCGGCGACTACGAGCAGTTGCTGGAGATGTTCGAGACGAACGCCCAGCAGTCGCACCTCGTGTGGCACTACGACCACGCGGGCGCGTACGTCCCGGTCGACTTCCCGCACCCGCTCGCCAACGACGAACTCCTCGCCGGGGGCGGCCCCCTGGGCTCCTCCCAGACGCTGCTGCGCGAGCTGGAGTTCGTGGCCCCGTCGATCGGTATCGACCCGGCGAACCCGCCGGCCGCCCCGCAGCCGCCCATGGCTCCCACGGAGCTGGAGGAGCCGGCCGCGCCCGCCCCGTACGACGCGAGTCCGTTCGCGCGCGAGCGGCATGTGTGGCTCGGCCTGCACGCGGCGGCGACGCGCAGCCTCGCCCAAGGGTCGATGATCATCTTCAGCTGAGGCGCACCCCGGCCGGACAGGGTCTGAGGGTGGGGGCCGTCGGCCGGGTGATCCGGTCGGCGGCCCCGACCTCAGAAGAAAGGGGGCTGCGGCTCAGAACACCGGCGTCCCGTCCTGTGTCAGCTTCCAGTTGGTGACCGCGAAGTCGGCCGGGTCGAGGGTGCCCTTGGCCGTGACGTAGTCGATCATCAGCTGGCGGATCTCGTTGGTGGAGCTGTACGCGATGTCGGCGGCCGCGATGTGCGGGTAGCCGCTGCCGCCGTTGGCGCGGTAGTTGTTGACGGCGACGACGAAGACCTGGTCGTCGGCGACCGCCGCGCCCTTGTAGGTGAGGTTCTTGACGCGGGAGCCCTCGGCCTGCGCGATGTCGATGTCGTACTCGACCCCGGCGGCGGTGTCGTACATGTAGTCCCAGAAGTTGTTGGCGTTGGTGAGGGTGGCCGTGTCCACCTTCGTGCCGGACGCGAACTGGTGGTAGTACTTCGCCGCGTACTCCAGGTAGTCCTTGAGCTGGGCGCCCGTGAGCTTCTTGCCGTACAGGGTGTTGTCGTAGATGTAGAGCCCGGCCACGTCGCGGATGGTGACGTTGCCCGCCGGGATGTCGGCGGTGCGGCTGAAGGGCGCGGCGACGGAGATCAGGGGGAGGGCGGCGTCGGCGGTGGACAGGCCGGAGGCCACCGTCGCCATCTGGACCTGATGGATGAAGTCCATCACCGGGACGTCCTTCCAGCAGGCCTCGGCCGCGGAGAGGTCCGCGGTGCAGGTGCCCACCGGAGTGTTGACGTACTTCACGACCAGGTCGTGGTCGGCCTTGAGGAGCCTGGTGATCTCCGGGTCCTCCTCGACCGTGTTGCTGTTGAGGGTCTGCGCCTTGGTGCTCGTCACCTTCCACTGGCCGTGGTGGAGTTCGAGTTCGAAGTCGAAGACGGTCAGGCGCATGCCCCAGCAGTACGGCTCGGAGAGGACGACGTCCTTGCCGGTCTCCTCGTTCTTCACCGTGTACGACGAGACCTCGACGTGCGTGTGACCGACGAGGATCGCGTCGATGCCGGGGACCTGCTGGGCGACGAGGTTCGAGGCGTTCTCGACGTACGGCAGCTCACTGCCGTACGAAGAACTGCCGTCCAGGCCCGAGTGGTCGGTGAGGAACACGACGTCGCAGCCGAGGGCGCGCATCCGCGGGACGTACTTCTTCGCCTGCTCGACGAGCCCGGTGAACGCCATCTTCCCGGAGACGTTGTCCTTGTCCCACAGGGCGATGCCCGGGTTGGTGAGGCCGAGGATGCCGACCTTGATGTCCGGGGCGCCGGGGACACAGATGCGCTTCACGGTGTACGGCTGGAAGGCCGGACGCAGCGTCTTGGCGTCCAGCGCGTTGGCGCCGAGCAGCGGGAAGTGACACTGCTTCTCGAACTTGCGCAGGGTCTCGATGCCGTAGTTGAACTCGTGGTTGCCGAGGGCGGCGGCGTCGTAGCGCATGGCGTTCATGGCGACGGCCATCGGGTGCTTGGGGCCGTGCTTGCCGGTGGCGGGGACGATCGGGTCCACGCGCGCGTAGTAGTACGCCAGCGAGGTGCCCTGGATGATGTCGCCGGCGTCGACGAGCAGGACGTGGTTCTCGCCCTTGGCGGCGCGCTGCTGCTTGATGAGGGTGGCGACGCGGGCGACGCCCACGGAGTTGCCCTTGCTGTCCTTGTACGCCGCGTCCGTGTAGTAGTCCCAGTCGAAGACGTGACTGTGCAGGTCGGTGGTGCCCAGGATGGAGAAGGACCAGGTACGGGGCGCCTTTTCGGGCTTGTGATCCGCGGTCTCGGCCCGGGCCGGGGTCGCGGCGACAGCCCCCGCGACCGTGACGGCCGCCCCGGTGACGGCCGACTTCTTCACGAACTCCCGGCGGTTCATGGGATTGACGGGCATACGTGTCTCCTGGACTGGCTGGGACGGGCTGGGACCTGGCTGACGGGAGCAACTGCGCGAGTCGTGCGGGGACTTCGGGCACTACACGCGTAGATGGTTGTCGGGTCCCAGCCGGTCGGGAACCAGGAACAGGCCATGTCCAGGTCAAGGATGGGCATGGCGCGGGCGGCGCCCTCGGGTCGGCCGAAGCTTCGCCGGGGGCGCCGTCGCGCCGTCGTCCCTACTCGACGATGCGGATCGCGCGGATGCCCGTACCCCGTTATCGGGTGGGGGTCCTGGTCAGGACGGGGCGGCCACGAGGCCAGTCGACGGTGGGCAAAGCGAGGTGCAGTACATGGGCGCCGCTCCAGTCCGGCTCACCCTTGTCGCTCTGCTCCTCGCCCCCGGAGGCCGCGATCCTCAGGCGCTTGCCCACGGCGGCGGCCGCCGCGAAGTCGAAGCCCTCGATGTGGACGGACGGCAGCGCACCGACGTGTTCGGCCGCTCCCGCCCGCTCGCGCTCGGCGGCGGCCAGGCTGAGCGCCGGGACATAGACCCGCAGGGCCGGGTCCTTCTCAGCCTCGACGACGAGCCGGGAGCTGTATGACGTGGTGGATCCCGAGAAAGTGGACGAACTGGTGTCGGCGGCCCGCGCCTCCAGACGCCCGTCCTGGTGGACGCCCTACGGCGCCGAGATCGCCCCCGACTTCGCCGAATACCTGGGGTACGAGGAAGCTGCCGCCTCCCTCCACGCCTACCATCCGGTCGTGATCCCAGGACTGTTGCAGACAGCGGAGTATTCCGCGGCTCTCATGTCCGTCACCACCCAGTCCCCGGAACGGACCAGCAGACTGGTCGAGTTGAGGCAGCGCCGCCGGGAACGAGCCTTCGACGACGCGGATGACGACACGGGTATCCGTCGACTCTTCTTCGTGGTCGACGAGGCGGCACTGCGCCGACGCATCGGCGAACCGATGGTCATGCGTGGACAGTTGGAGCAGTTCAAGGACATGGCACAACGTCCAAGAGTGGATCTCCGCGCCCTGCCGTTCTCGGCCGGCGCCCACCCCGCTCTTCAGTCGCCCTTCGTCCTGCTGGGATTCGAGGACGACGATGACGTGCTCTACCTGGAGGGCCGGGTCGGCCGCACCTCCACGCACGACGAACTGGAGCTGGTCGCCCGGCACCACGAATACTGGGCGCAGTTGGAGACGATCGCCCTCGGCGGCGCCGAGGCGCTCGCGCTGATCGACGAGGCCTTGGAGAGTTTCACCGAGCCGTGAGCCCCCGGTCGACCGAAGCCGACCGGGGGTCCTCATCAAGAATGTGCCGAAGCGACATTCTGGACGCGACGTACTAGATGAACGAGTTGATCTCGATCGTCTCGTCGCGGCCCGGGCCGACGCCGATCGCGGAGATCTGGGCGCCGGACATGTCCTCCAGCGCCTTGACGTACGCCTGGGCGTTCTTCGGGAGGTCGGAGAAGGACTTCGCCTTGGTGATGTCCTCGGACCAGCCCGGGAGGTTCTCATAGATCGGCTTCGCGTGGTGGAAGTCGGTCTGGGAGTACGGGAGTTCCTCGACGCGCTTGCCGTCGATCTCGTACGCCACGCAGACCGGGATCTCCTCCCAGCCGGTCAGGACGTCCAGCTTGGTGAGGAAGAAGTCGGTCAGACCGTTCACACGGGTCGCGTAGCGGGCGATGACCGCGTCGAACCAGCCGCAGCGGCGGTCACGGCCGGTGGTGACACCGCGCTCGCCACCGATGCGGCGCAGCGCTTCGCCGTCCTCGTCCAGGAGCTCGGTCGGGAACGGGCCCGAGCCGACACGGGTCGTGTACGCCTTGAGGATGCCGATGACCCGGCTGATCTTCGTCGGGCCGACGCCCGAACCGGTGCAGGCACCGCCGGCCGTCGGGTTCGACGACGTCACGAAGGGGTACGTGCCGTGGTCGATGTCGAGGAGCGTGCCCTGGCCGCCTTCGAAGAGCACGACCTTGTCCTGCTCCAGCGCCTGGTTCAGGATCAGGACCGTGTCCGCGACGTACGGCTTGAGCCGGTCCGCGTAGCCCAGCAGCTCCTCGACGACCTGCCCGGCCTCGATGGCACGGCGGTTGTAGAGCTTGGTCAGCAGCTGGTTCTTGACCTCGAGGGCCGCCTCGACCTTCTGGGTCAGGATCGACTCGTCGTAGAGGTCCTGGATACGGATGCCGACGCGGTTGATCTTGTCCGCGTAGGTGGGCCCGATGCCACGCCCGGTCGTGCCGATCTTCCGCTTCCCGAGGAAGCGCTCCGTCACCTTGTCGACGGTGACGTTGTACGGCGTGATGATGTGAGCGTTTCCGCTGATCAGAAGCTTGGAGGTGTCGACGCCGCGCTCGTTCAGTCCGTTCAGCTCGGAGAACAGGACCGACGGGTCGACGACGACTCCGTTTCCGATCACCGGAGTGCACTCCGGTGTGAGGATTCCGGAAGGGAGGAGGTGGAGGGCGTACTTCTGATCGCCCACGACTACCGTGTGGCCGGCGTTGTTGCCGCCCTGGTAGCGCACCACATAGTCCACGGATCCACCGAGCAGGTCGGTGGCCTTTCCCTTGCCTTCGTCACCCCACTGAGCACCGAGCAGCACAAGTGCGGGCACAGGCGTACACCCCTTCCGGGCGGGGCATGTCCAAGGTCGGGGACGTACGCGGCTGGTTTTCGATACGGCTGCGTACGCCGGCGACCTCCTTTGGCCGCGACCGTCGGACCGGATGCCCCGGAATAGACGAAGCCCCTGGCGCAATAGCGCAAGGGGCTCTTGCACAAAGATGCTACCCGAGGAAGCGAGGCATGACCGAGGTGGCGGCTTCCGACCAGCTCCTTGTGGTCATCGACCCGGTCGCCCGTTGGACGGACGGCGAGTCTGTACGGATCGCAAAAGACGTGCTCAGCGCGGGTGCGGCGACGAAAGTATGCCTGCCGGAAGGGCCCGAGGAATTTGCCCGGGCGCTGGCCCGGAGAGGTTCCCGGCGGCCGGTCGTGGTGGGCGACGACCGCGCCCTCTTGCGTGCTGTGTCCTTTTTGCACCGACAGCGGGAGCTGGCCGGATGTGGGGTGTCGTTGGTGCCGGTGGGGGGTGCGCTGTCGCTGGCGCGGGCGCTTGGGGTGCCCGTCGGGGCCGTCGCGGCGGCCCGGGCCGTGCTCGACGGGGTCGAGCGGCGGCTCGATCTGCTGGTCGACGAGAGTGACGGGGTGGTGTTGGGGGCGTTGCGGATTCCGCCGGTGGGGGCGGGTGGGGGGATGCGGGGTGCGGAGGAGGTCGACGGGGCCGACGTGGGTGGTGTCGGCGGAGTCGGCGGTTTCGCTGGGTCCGGGGGCTCTGGGAGCTCTGGTGGTTTCGGGGGTTTCGGGGGTTCCGGGGGTTTCGGGGGTTCCGGAGGTTTCGGCGGTGGGGCTTCCGGGCTTGGGGGGCATGCATGGCTGCGGACCTGTCAGTCGCTGGTCCGTACGCTTGCGGCGCGGCCCGCGCGGGTGGCGTCCGTGCCGGGGCCCGGGCCTTCGCGGCTGCGGGTCGAGGTCGACGGGGTCACCTTGGTCGATCTGGACCAGCCGGTGGAGGGGGTGTCCGTGACGCCCGGCGTTGCCGGGGGTGCGGAGGTGGAGGTTCGGCCGGTTTCCGTGGGGGCGGAGGCGTCGCCGTTGCGGGTGGTGGGGCGGCGGGTGACTGTGTCCGGGGCGGACTTTCGGTACCGGGCGGATTCTGTGGTGTCCGGGCCTGTGCGGACGCGGACGTGGACGGTTCGGGAAGGGGGGTGGGGGCTTACGCTGCCGAGCTGAGCCTCCGGGGGTTTCTCGCCCCCGCCGCCCCTACCCGTCCCATCCTCGACCTGGGGGCTCCGCCCCCAGCCCCCCGATCGGCCTGAACGGCCTCGTCCTCAAACGCCGGACGGGCTGAAGGCTCTTGGGGGCGCGGGGAACTGCGTGCCCAGCCCCCACGGGCCCGCAGCCAAAGGACTTCAGGCGGACGGGGGATACGAGGGCGAAGCCCCCGTCCGAGGGGCGCGGGGAACTGCGCGACCAGCCCCGACCACCCCGCAGCCGACAAATCACGCCCCGGGCCGAAGGGGCGGAGCCCCTGGGGGATGGGACGGGCAGGGGCGGCGGGGGCGAGGACGCCCGGGGCGGCCCGCGCGTTGCCGCTACGGCTGGGGCAGGGTCGGCGTGGACTCGTCCTTCAGGGATACACCGGTGCGGCCGAGGTCGCGTGCTCTGCGCATCAGTGTCGCCAGCTTCGTCGCCGCGGCGGTGTGGGACAGGCCGAGGGGTGGGCGGATGTTGGAGAGGCAGTTGCGGTCGGCGTCGGTGGTGCGACCCGGGCGCGGGCCGTACGTGAGATACGCACCGAGCGAGTCCGCGGCGGACATCCCGGGCCGCTCCCCGATGAGGACGACGGCCATCCCGGCCCCCAGCGCGTGCGCGATGTCGTCGCCGAGAGCCACCCGCGCCTGCTCGGCCAGCACGACGGGAGCGACGCGCCAGTCGGAGGGCAGCCGCTGTGCCGTCGCGCGCACGACGGCCGCGGCATGCTCGTGCACCGCCCGGCTGGACAGCCCGTCGGCGACGACGAACACCACGTCCCAGCCGTCGCGGGGCAGGTGCGCCCGGTCCACGTCGTGGAGCCTGCGTCCGAGGTCGGGACGCTGGAGATAGGTGAGCCGGTCGGGGGCGGCGCTGCGCACCCGTATCGTCGGCACACCCGTCAGCGCGGACGCCACCACGTCCGGGTCGAACGGCGAGTGCACCGCGTCCCGCGCGGCGGCGTGCGCGGCCTGCAGTTCGAGCCGGTGCCGCGTGGGCAACGCCGATCCGGCCCGCCCGAGCCCGATCCGGGCCTGGGTGTGCCGGCGCAGGGAGTTCCAGAGGGCGGTGTCCGACTCCCGGTCCACGACCGGAGCGACCGAAGCGATCGCTTCGGTTGCTTCGGTCGCTGCGGTTGCTTCGGTCGCTGCGGTTGCTGCGGTCGAAGCGGTTGCTGCGGTTGCTGCGGTCGAAGCGGTTGCTGCGGTTGCTGCGGTCGAAGCGGTTGCTGCGGTTGCTGCGGTTGCTGCGGTCGAAGCGGTTGCTGCGGTCGAAGCGGTCCCTGCGGTCCCTGCGGTCCCTGCGGTCCCTGCGGTTGCTGCGGTCGAAGCGGTCGAAGCGGTCGAAGCGGTCGCTGCGGTCGCTGCGGTCGCTGCGGTCGAAGCAGTCTGAACGGTCAGCGTGTCACCCAAGTCGGCCTCCACATAGCTCAGTTGACGTTCCGTCATGCCGCCAGCCCCCGCCCGATCGCCGTCAGCGGATGGCCCGTGCCCGCCACGTCCCGTATCCCGCCGCCGTCGTCCAGCAGACCGATGCGCTCCAGCCATGTCTCGAACTCCGGTGCCGGACGCAGCCCGAGCACCTCGCGCAGGTACAACGCGTCGTGGTACGAGGCCGACTGGTAGTTGAGCATGATGTCGTCGCCTCCGGGGGTGCAGATCACGAAGGAGGCGCCGGCGACACCGAGCATGGTGAGCATCGTGGCGATGTCGTCGTCATCGGCGTCGGCGTGGTTGGTGTAACAGATGTCGAGGCCCATGGGCAGGCCGAGCAGTTTGCCGCAGAAGTGGTCCTCCAGGGCCGCACGGAGGATCTGGCGGCCGTCGTAGAGGTACTCCGGGCCGATGAAGCCGACCACCGTGTTCACGAGCAGCGGGTCGTAGCGGCGGGCGACCGCGTACGCCCGCGCCTCCACCGTCTGCTGGTCCACCCCGTGGTGCGCGTCGGCGGAGAGCGCGCTGCCCTGCCCCGTTTCGAAGTACAGGGCGTTGGAGCCGACCGTGCCCCTGTCCAGCGAGCGCGCCGCCTCGTACGCCTCGTCCAGGAGCCCCAGCGTGACCCCGAACGAGGCGTTGGCGGCCTGCGTACCGGCGATGGACTGGAAGACGAGGTCCACCGGGGCGCCGCGTTCCATCAGGTCGATGCTGGTGGTCACGTGGCACAGGACGCAGGACTGGGTGGGGATGGAGTAGCGGTCGATCACTCCGTCCAGGAGGTCCAGCAGGTCCCGTACCGCCTTGGGGCTGTCCGTGGCCGGGTTGATGCCGATCACCGCGTCGCCGGAGCCGAGGAGCAGGCCGTCCAGCAGGGCCGCCGCCACGCCCGCGGGGTCGTCGGTGGGGTGGTTGGGCTGGAGGCGGGTGGCCAGGCGGCCCGGGAGGCCGATCGTGGAGCGGAAGGCGGTGACCACCCGGACCTTGCGGGCGACCGCCACCAGATCCGCGTTGCCCATCAGTTTCGACACCGCGGCGACCATCTCCGGGGTCAGGCCGGGGGCGAGTGCGGCGAGTGTCGGCGCGTCCGCCGCCTCCGACAGCAGCCATTCGCGCAGCTCCCCCACCGTGAGGCCGGAGACGGGGGCGAAGGCCGCCGCGTCATGGCTGTCCATGATGAGGCGGGTCACGTCGTCGGTCTCGTACGGGATCACCGGCTCGGCGAGGAACCGTGCGAGCGGGACCTCGGCCAGCGCCCACCGCGCGGCGACGCGCGCCTGCGCGGAGTCGGCGGCGAGCCCGGCGAGGCGGTCGCCTGAACGTTCGGGGCTCGCGGCGGCGAGCAGCCGCGCGAGGCCGGCGAAGGAGTGCGTCCGGCCGCCGAGGGTGGCGGAGTAGGTGCTCATGCCAGGGACCGTACGGAGGGGCGTCGGGCGCGGTCCACGGTCCGGCGGAGAGTTAACAAGGACGTTCGCTCCACCCGGACTCCTAAAGGTCTGGTTGACACATATTTAACGTCCCGACCCGTGACAGGACTCATTTCTCGTGCAGCATTCCGGTTCGTAATCCACTCCGCCGCACCGAGGGTGCGGACGGCGAGCGACATGGGAAGGGGCCACTCGATGGCGGTGCAAGAGGGCGTGGTCCCTGAGGCGGCGGGCACGGCGGAGGCCCCCGGAGGCACAGTTCACCGGCTCAAGCCGAACGCGATCGGGCTGCTGGGCGTGGTCTTCATGGCCGTCGCCACCGCCGCCCCGATCACCGCCATGACGGGCAACGTGCCCTTCATGGTCTCCGCCGGCAACGGCATCGGCGCCCCGGCGAGCTATCTCGTCGCAATGGTCGTCCTGGCGATCTTTGCGGTCGGTTTCACCTCGATGGCGAAGCACATCACCTCCACCGGTGCCTTCTACGGCTTCATCTCCTACGGTCTCGGCCGCACCGCGGGACTCGCCTCGGGACTTCTTGCGACCTTCGCGTACGTCGTCTTCGAGCCGGCCCTGATCGGTATCTTCTCGACCTTCGCCACCGGAACCCTCAAGGACCAGACGGGACTTGACGTGCCCTGGTGGGCGTTCGCGATCCTGATGCTCGCCGTCAACGCGACGGGCACGTGGTTCGGGGTGTCCGTCGCCGAGAAGCTGCTCGTCGTGCTGCTGGCCACCGAGGTGACGGTCCTGGCCGCCATGGCCGTCTCCGTCGCCCTGCACGGCGGCGGCCCGCACGGCTTCACCTTCGGACCGGTCAACCCGGTCAACGCCTTCAAGGGGACCTCGGCGGGCCTCGGCCTCTTCTTCGCCTTCTGGTCGTGGGTCGGCTTCGAGTCCACGGCGATGTACGGCGAGGAGTCCCGCGACCCGAAGAAGATCATTCCCAAGGCGACGATGATCTCCGTACTGGGCGTCGGCGTCTTCTACGTCTTCGTCTCCTGGATGGCCATCATCGGCAACGGCGAGAGCGAGGCCGTCACGGCCGCCTCCTCCTCGAACCCGCTGGCCCTGTTCTTCAACCCCACCGAGCACTACGTCGGTCACTGGGCCGTCGACGTCATGCAGTGGCTGATGATCACCGGCTCGCTGGCCTGCGGCATGGCCTTCCACAACTGCGCCGCCCGTTACATGTACGCGCTGGGCCGCGAGGGCGTGCTCCCCTCGCTCCAGCGCACGATCGGCCGCACCCACCCCCAGCACGGCTCCCCGCACATCGCGGGCCTCGTCCAGACGGTCGTCAGCGCCGTCCTCATCGCCGCGTTCTGGCTCGCCGGCAAGGACCCGTACACCGGTACCTACGTCCTGCTCGCCATCCTCGGCACGATGGCCATCCTGGTGGTGCAGTCGGTCTGCTCCTTCGCGGTGCTGGCGTACTTCCGCAAGAACCACCCCGAGAGCAGGCACTGGTTCAGGACCTTCACCGCCCCGCTGGTCGGCGGCCTCGCGATGCTCGGCGTGGTCGTCCTGCTGGTGTCCAACATGGGCGCCGCGGCCGGCACGGAGTCCGGCTCCCTCGTGCTGAAGGCGACCCCCTGGATCGTCGCCCTGATCGCGGCGGGCGGCGTGGCTTACGCGACGTACCTCAAGCGCCGCGCACCGCAGCGGTACGCCCTGCTCGGGCGGACGGTCCTGGAGGAGACCAAGGAGCGGTAGCCGCTACGGACGCGGCCGGAGCGCCGCTTCACCCCATTCCTTCGGCGAGGGCTCTCAGCCCTCGCCGAAGTGCCGCTCCCGGTGGACCCGCCAGCGGTCCATCATCGACTCCAGCTCGCCCTCCATGAACTCGAAGAAGGCAAGGGTCTCCGCGAGCCGGCCGCCCGCCGGGGTGTCCGCGCCCAGGCTGGCGACGCCCTCGCGCAGCGCGTCCTCCCAGCGCTTGATGATCGCCTCACGATTGGTGAGCGCCTCGTACCACTGGTCGCTGTGCACGCGGTACCGCTCCCGGCGCGAACCGGGTTCCCGCTCGCGCGACACCATGTGCACCTGCGCGAGATAGCGCACCGCACCGGAGACCGCCGCGGGGCTGATCTGCAGTTGCTCGCCCAGTTCGACCGAGGTCAGAGCGCCGGTGTCCGAGGCGAGCAGCGCGCCGAAGACCCGGGACGGCATCCGGGGCATCCCGGCCTCCACGAGTTGCGCAGCGAAGTGCTCGACGAACCGCGAGACCGCCTCCGCGTCCCGACCCACCGCTCCCACCGCCTCCGGTCCCACCGTCTCCGGCTCTGCCATCCCTCGATTGTATCTGAAGGTTTATACAATTCGTTAACTTCACAAACTTCTGAAAGAAGCGTACGTTCTGGAGCATGACGAAAGGCAGGGCCAAGGGCCTGGCGAAAGGCACGACGAAGGCCACGACGAAGACGATCACCGTCTCCGGGCTGCACAAGTCGTTCGGCGCGACACACGCGCTGGACGGTCTCGACCTGGACGTCGAAGCCGGCGAGGTGCACGGCTTCCTCGGTCCGAACGGCTCCGGGAAGTCCACCACCATCCGGGTCCTGCTGGGCCTGCTGCGAGGTGACGCGGGCGCGGCGCAGGTGCTGGGCCGGGACCCCTGGGCGGACGCGGTGGAACTGCACCGCCGGGTCGCCTACGTACCCGGTGACGTCACCCTGTGGCGCAACCTCTCCGGCGGCGAGGTCATCGACCTGTACGGGCGGCTGCGCGGGGGGCTCGACCGGGCGCGGCGGGCGGAACTGATCGAACGCTTCGAACTCGACCCCACCAAGAAGGGACGCACCTACTCCAAGGGCAATCGACAGAAGGTAGCCCTCGTCGCCGCCTTCGCCTCGGACGTCGACCTGCTGATCCTCGACGAGCCAACGTCAGGTCTCGACCCGCTGATGGAGGAGGTCTTCCAGCGGTGCGTCGAGGAGGAACGCGACCGCGGCCGGACCGTCCTGCTCTCCTCGCACATCCTCAGCGAGGTGGAGGAGCTGTGCGACCGCGTCAGCATCATCCGCAAGGGCCGCACCGTCGAGAGCGGCACCCTCGCCGACCTGCGCCATCTGACCCGTACCAGCGTCACCGCCGAACTCGCGGGACCGCCCAACGGGCTGGCACACCTGCCCGGCGTGCACGACCTGGACATCCAGGGCCACCGGGTCAGGCTCCAGGTCGAGACCGACAAGATCGACGCCGTACTGCGCTCGCTCACCGACTCGGGGGTACGGTCGCTGACCTCGACGCCGCCGACCCTGGAGGAACTGTTCCTGCGGCACTACCAGGACGACGTCCGGGTGAACGGTGAAGGGGCGATGGCGCGATGACCGCCGCGACCACTGCCGTACGGGGCGGCACACGGACCCGGGGTTCCCGCCAACTCGCCGGTACCGGCCCGCTGTTGAGGTTCTCCCTGCGCCGGGACCGGCTGATGATGCCGCTGTGGGTCGGCGTGATCGCCCTGCTGGTGCTGTCCATGCCGAACTCGCTGAAGTCCGTCTACGGCACCGCCGCCGAACGCGCCGACCTCGCCCGCCAGATGCTCACCAACACCTCCCTGCGCGCCACCTACGGGCCGGTGTTCGACGACTCGCTCGGCGGACTCACCGCCTGGCGCATCGGCGGCTACGCCGGTCTGTTCGCCGGAATCATGAGCCTGCTCGTCGTCGTACGGCACACCCGCGAGGAGGAGGAGAGCGGGCGCCAGGAACTCCTCTCGTCGGCGATGGTGGGGCGCCGGGCCCCGCTGACGGCTGCGCTGCTGGCCGCCCTCGTCGCCAACGGCGTGCTCGCGCTGCTCATCGCGGGCGGGCTGGCAGGTCAGGGCGGTGCCGGGGCGCTGGCCCTCGGGCTCGGCGTCGGGGGTGTCGGCATGGTCTTCGCCACCATGGCGGCGATCGTCGCCCAGCTCACCGAGAGCGCGCGGCTCGCCAAGGGGCTGACGGGCGGGCTGCTCGGCGCGGCGTTCGTGCTGCGGGCGGCGGGCGACTCGTCGACGAACGACGGTTCGTCCGTGCTGACCTGGGTGTCGCCGCTGGGGTGGCTGGAGAACGAACGCCCCTTCGCGCAGGAACGGTGGTGGGTGCTGCCGCTGTTCGTCGCGGCCGTGGTGATCCAGGGCGCGGTCGCCTACGAACTCGCCGGGCGGCGTGATGTCGGGATGAGCTTCCTGCCGACCCGGCCGGGGCCCGCGCAGGGGCGGCTCGGATCGGCCGGGGCGCTGGCCTGGCGGCTGCAGAGGGGGGCCGTGCTGGGATGGAGCCTCGGGTTCCTCGCCGCGGGGGCCGCGTTCGGCGGGATCACGAAGGGGGCCGCCGATCTGGTCGGGAGCAACGACAAGACCCGGCAGATCATCGAGCGGATGGGCGGGCGGTCCGGGATCACGGACGCGTTCCTCGCGGCCATGGTCGGCATGCTCGGGATGGTGGCCGCGCTGTACGTCGTCTCTTCGGTGCTGCGCCTGCACGGTGAGGAGACCTCGCAGCGGGCGGAACCCGTGCTGGCGAACGCCGTGGGGCGGCTGCGGTGGGCCGGCGGACACCTGGTCGTCGCCTTCGGCGGCGCGGCGCTCATCATGGCGCTGGGCGGGCTCGGCCTCGGACTCGGGTACGGCCATGAGCTCGGGCCCGTGCTCGGCGCCTGCCTCGTCCAGGTCGCGGCGGTCTGGACACTGGGCGGGCTGGCGGTCCTTCTCTACGGGATCTCGCCCCAACTGGCCCCCGGCGCCTGGGGCGCGGCCGGGGTCGCCCTCCTGCTGGGCTGGATCGGCCCCGCCCTGAACGTCCCCCAGGCCGTCATGGACCTCTCCCCCTTCGGCCACCTCCCCAAGCTGCCGGGCGGGGAGATGGCATGGACGCCGGTACTGGTTCTGACGGCGATCGCGGTGGCCCTGACCGCCGCGGGGCTGACCGCGTTGCGGCGGCGGGACATGAGCACCTGACGGCGGGCGCACGCGTGCTCGGGGCGGGGGCGGGGGCACGGGACGCACGGGAGGAGAATGAGCTGCGGGAGGAGGTCAGACGCGCCGTCGCCGCGGCCAACAGCACTGTCTCCCGCTCCGAGTCC
>NZ_JBEYFS010000214.1:0-20822 GCF_040634475.1 Streptomyces sp. NPDC007095 | reverse complement strand
AGGGCCTGTGCCCGGCACGCCGAGAGCACGCACCTGACGCCGCAGGGCCCGCCCTCCGGGCGGACGACGGGAATTTGACGACAGGACCTAGGACCGACGAGCTTCGGCTGGCAACTCCCGCTCTATTTCTACAGTGATGTAGTTTTTTTGGTGTCGATCCATCCAGCGCCGGGCGTCCACTCGTCCGGCCGACGACAGCACGGAGGAGAGCAGCGTGGGAGTTTCCCTGTCCAAAGGCGGCAATGTCTCGCTCAGCAAGGAGGCGCCGGGCCTGACCGCGGTCCTCGTCGGTCTGGGCTGGGACGTGCGGACCACGACGGGCACCGACTACGACCTCGACGCGTCCGCGCTGCTGGTCGACGAGTCGGGCAAGGTCCTCTCGGACCAGCACTTCGTCTTCTACAACAACCTGAGGAGCCCGGACGGTTCGGTCGAGCACACCGGCGACAACCTGACGGGTGAGGGCGAGGGCGACGACGAGTCCATCAAGGTGAACCTGGCCGGCGTACCTGCCGAGGTCGCCAAGATCGTGTTCCCGGTCTCGATCCATGACGCCGACGCGCGCGGACAGAGTTTCGGCCAGGTCCGCAACGCGTTCATCCGCGTCGTCAACCAGGCCGGCGGCATCGAACTCGCGCGCTACGACCTGTCGGAGGACGCCGCGTCCGAAACCGCGATGATCTTCGGCGAGTTGTACCGCAACGGCGCGGAGTGGAAGTTCCGCGCGGTGGGCCAGGGGTACGCCTCGGGTCTGTCCGGGATCGCCTCCGACTTCGGCGTCGGAGTCTGACGCGTCCCACAGGTCCCCCGCCGTCCGCGCCTCGATGCGAATCCCCTGGGCGCGGGCGGCGGGCCCGTTCCACCCTCGTCGCCGGAACACGCCCCCAAAGGCACACGTGACTGTCAGTGCCTTGGTACACACTCACGATGAATTGCCGTACACCTGGGGAGGATGCCGTGTTCACGGGGATGGACGAGGTCGGCTGGGCCTCGATGAAACATGCCTATGGAAGCGCCGAGGACGTCCCGGAGTTGCTCCGGGGTCTGGCCTCCGCCTGCCCGGAGGAGCGTGAGAGAGCGCTCGACGGGATGTACGGGGCTGTGCACCACCAGGGCGATGTCTACGACTCGACGCTCGCGTGCATCCCGTTCCTGTTCGAACTCGTCGGGCACTCGGAACTCCCCGACCGGGACGGCGTCGTGGAACTGCTCGTCAGCATCGGCGGTGGGGACGCCTTCGACGACGGTCCGCTCGAAGACGGGGACGGCGCCGAGGGCAACTACGCCATGGCCCGGGCGGCGATACGGTCGGGCGCCGCGGCCTTCGTCGGCCTGCTCGCGGACCGGGACCCGGAGGTGCGCAGGGCGGCACCGACGGCGCTCGTGCGGTTCCTCGGCCAACCGGAGCGCGTCCTCGGACTGTTGACCGGACGGCTCGAAGATGAAGAGGAGGAACAGGTCCGGCCGGCCCTGGCCGAGGGCCTGGGACTGTTCGCGCGCCTGCACACCGCGTCCGCCGCTTCCGCGGTGGAGTACCTGGTCGAACTCGCTGCCGCTCCGCACGACCCCGGGCTGCGGCTCGCCGCCCTCGGCCAACTCGCCCGCTGCGCACCCGATCGACTGCCCGCCGACCTCGTGCCCACCGTCGTCGCGCTGCTCCGGGCCAGATCACGACGCCCCCGGGTACCGGACCAGCCCGAGCGGCCCGACACCGACACCCTCATCGGCCACCTGCGACGCCTGCGCCCCGCCGACGAGGAGGGGGGTCATCTTCCGCGGACCCTGCACAGCGCTCTCGGCAGCCGGACCGCCGACCGGATCGCCCTGCTCAAGGGCCAGTTGAGCAGCGACGAACCGGCCGACCGGTGCAATGCCGTGTGGTTGTCGGCGGGGCTCTTCCGTGAATGGCGGGGCTCGTACGAAGAGCTGGTCGCGTTGATCGGCGAGCAGGTCGTCACCGAGGAGCAGCGGTTGCGCGATGCCGCGTCCTCCGTCCTGGAGTCCCTCTTCGGTCTGGCCGCCCCAGCCGGCGACCATCTGGCCGCCCTGGTGGCGATGGGCCCCGAGCACCGAATACGCCAGTGGGAGCGCGGGGTACCGAGCCTCGGCGCCCCGCTCAAGGCTCTGGCCAGGGCCGGGGATCCGCGCGCGGTGGCGGCGCTCGCCGAGGTGCTGGACGGTCCGGTCGTGCCGCCCGAAACCGGTTACGAGGTCCAGCACTTGGGCCCGGCGGCGGCCCCGCTCGCTCCACTGCTGCGCGAGCGGCTCGGCGAGGTTCCCCTCGACGCGCTCGATACGTACGACCGTGCCGTACCGCTGCTGTTCGCGCTCGGCAGGCTGGGACACGCCCCGGCGGTACCGGAGATGCTGCGGCTGCTGCACGGTGCGCCGGAGGGGCTGCGGAGCCGGAGGTGGCTCGTGCGGGCGATCGCTGACGCACTCGGCAGATGCGGCCCGGACGCGCGGGAGGCGATACCGGCCCTGCGCAAGCTGCTGGACGGGGGATCCGCGGTGACGGCGGCCGGTGCGCTCTGGTCGGTGGAGGGCGACGCGGAGGCCGTACTGCCGACGCTGCGAAGAGAATTGGTGGAGGAGCCGCTCCACGCACGCAACGCGGCCGAGGCCCTGGCCCGGCTGGGGCCCGCGGCCCGACCCGCCCTGCCGGCACTGCGCCGCATGGCCGACTCCGGGAAGGTGTGGCCGCGCGCGATCGCCGCGGGCGCCCTGTGGGACATCGCGGGGGACCCCGGGCCGGTCCTCCCCGCGCTCCGCTCCGCCTGGGAGCAGAACGCGCACACCCGCACCGTCCTCGCCTACTGTCTGATCCGGATGGGTCCGGCGGGCACGCCCGCCCACGATCTGCTCCGTACGGAACTCGCCACACCACAGCGGCACCAGGCGCGGGCCGGCGGATACAGCAGCCATGACATCGCCGAGGACGAACAGTTGCTGCGTGCGTGCCGCGCCGCCCTGGACGCCGCGTAGAAACCGCAGCTCAAAGCCCCTTTAGCACCGCCCATCGGGGCATTGTCAGACCCCTCCCATACTGTGATCACCATCGCCGGCAGGTGGGTTCGGGAGGGGTCCTGTCATGGGTTGGATCGAGACATCCAGTGGGTACGCCGTCACGTTGGACGGCGCACAGGTACGGTGCCGCAACGCGGCGGGGCGCACGCTGAAGCAGGTGCCCGCGAAGCTGCGGGACGACGTGGAGGTCGTCCGGCTGCGGCAGTTGGCCGAGTGGCTGGAGCGCCATGAGCAGGAGTGCCGCTCCCAGGTGGACACCTGGATCGTCCGCTCCCTGCCCGTGCCGACGGACCTGCTGGCCCGGGTGTGGCCCGATGCCGCCTGGCAGGGGGCGCTGCGGGATCTGGTGGTGGCGCCGGTGGACGCGGACGGCACGGTCGCGCTGGAGCGCGCCGGATTCCTGCGGGACGCGGATCCGGAGCAGGGCCTCGGCGTGGTCGACCTCGACGGCGACTCGGTCCGGCTCGCCGCGCGGACGGTGGTGATACCGCATCCGGTGCTCCTCGAAGACCTGGAGGAGCTGCGGGAGTTCGCGGCGGAACTCGGTGTCGAGCAGGGCGCGGGCCAGTTGTTCCGGGAGGTCTGGCCGCGGCCGGACGAGAGGGACGGCGAGCCCTTCGAGTGGAGCGCCTACGCGGGCGGGAAGTTCGAGGAACTGCGGCACGCGACCGCGCGGGCGGGTTCGTACGGCTATCGGGTACGCGGTGTGCCCGCTGATCGAGAACGGGGTCTCGGTGGAGGCAGCGTACTGGATCGGCGCCGACTACCCGGAGTCCGAGACCCGTACCGGCGGCCTGGAGTGGCGGGCCGCGGGCGGGCGCCGGCTGCCGCTGCGGGAGGTGGGGCCGGTGGCCTGGTCGGAGGGGGTCCGGATGGCGGCTTTGGTGTACGCGGGGCGTGTGGTGAACAGCGAGGACGAGGAGGGGGAGCTGTGAGCGGGGATCAGTTGCTGGAGTCGGGAGCGGTACTGCCGCTGGGCGAGGGTGCCGGCGATGTGCTGACGGCTCGGACGTAAGGGCATCCCGTACTGGAGGGGCGCACGGTGGTGCGGCTGGTGCCCGAGGCGATCGGGCCCGCCGAGGACCTCGCCCTGGAGTACCTGGGCTTCGGCACCGCCGACTCGGCGCCGGTGGGCCGGGTGAGGCGCCAATCAATCACTGGGCTTTCCCGCCTGGGCGCTGGTCAACGACCCGGTGAACGGGCACCATGCGCTCGCCGTGGTCAAGGAGATGGAGCGGCTCACCCGGATGGTGTCGAGCAAGCCGGGCCACGACGGCTCTCCGAGGCGGGCACCGGGGACCCCGCGTTCCGGCTACCCGAACTGGCCTCGGAACTGGCGGAGTTGCTGACCGTCGCCGACGGGCTGGGCCGCGCACCGGACCCGGTTCTGATCGGCACCGCACGTCGGGCCTATGTGGCGAACGGTTCGCTGCGGCTGCGCGGTCTGTTCACCGAGCCGGTGGTGACCGCTTCGGGGTACGCCGGGGCGGTCACGTACGCCCTCGCGCAGGACGGTCGGCTCCGCTCGCTGTCCGACGTGGCGCCGGGCAACGCCGACCGTGCTCGGCAGGCCGCGGGCTCCGCGGTCCCCGGCGGCAGCGCCCTCACCCTGCGGGAACTGGGCGACCACGGCGGGGCGATCCTCACCGACCCGACCGTCTCGCCGGACGGGCGGATCGGCGGTGGCGGCGCGGTCCGTTCCGTACAGGCGTCGGGGGCCCGTTGGCACGAGGAGCCGCTCGACACGCTCTGGCGGCGTTCCCCGGCCGACCAGGTGGCCGCAGCGCTGAGGTGGTCGGCGGAGCCCGCCGAGGAGCGGGAGGCGGGTGGTGACCTGCTCTTTCTCACCGGGACGATCACCGGCGGAGGGTTCGCCGTGGACGGCGGTCCCACTGTGCGCCTCCTGGCGCCCGACGAGCGTCCCGAACTCCCCTACGTCGAGAACCTCCGGCTTATGGCAGGGGCCCACGGTCTGTCCGTGCGCCTCATCGCGCGGCTCGCGGCCGACCGGCCGAGCGGTGTACGCACCCTCGCCGCGACCTGGCAGGGCGCGGACGGTGACCCGATCCGCGCGGACCTCGGCCTGCGCCGCCTCAACCGCACCCACCTGCCCAGGGCAGCAAGGGCCGTCATCCCGTCCACCCCCGCTCCCGCTCCCGCTCCCGCTCCCGCTCCCGCGCTTCCCACGGAACTCGGCCTCCTGCGGCGGGCCGTGGACCGCGCGGTCGCGGGTGGGCGCGCCGTCACCGCCGCCGTGGCCGACGGCGAACTCCCCCGTCGGCTCGCCACGGTGGGTCTGACCACGGGGGCCGCGTGCGCGCGGGCCCTGATGGACACCGCTTCGGACCGGCGCCATGACGCGCTGGGCCGCCTGCGGCCGGCCGACCCGGAGGCGTACGCCCACGCCTGGCTCGCGTCGTCCACATACGCCTCGGCCGCCACGGCATCCCTCCTCACGGCCGCATGGGCACCGGAGGGGGCCCACGATCCGGCCTGACCCCGGGGGTCTCCTCAGCCCGTCTTCCGCCCCCACAGGGGCCCGACCCGTTGCCAGTCCTCGTCCCACTGCGCCATGCGCCGCCGTTCCATGCGTCCGCGTACCAGCCGTCCGCCGATGAACGGCACACCCGCGACACTCACCCCCACCAGGACGCCCACCAGCGCGGCGCGCAGTTGGGCCTGGGAGGGCGTGGGGGGCTTGGTCACGAGGCGGCCGTCGGCGTCCGTCCATACGGTCACCGGGGTGCCCGCGGAGCTGCCGACGGACACCCGGGCCTGGCCGGCGTGCGGCGAGCCGTCCGCCGCGGTCCAGTGGACCTTCGCCCAGACCATGTCGGCGTCGTTCGCCGACGCGGTCGACTTCGGCACGTCGTCGTCGAGCAACGCCAGAACGGAGTGCCACTCGGCCCGCTGCCGGGACAGGCCGTTCTCCACGGACTGCGTCGCCAGCAGACCGGTGAGCACCCCGCCGAGCGCGGTGAGCGCCCAGGCGACGAGCACGATCCAGGCCTCCAGCGCGTCACTGCGACGCCGCAGCGGATTGCGCCGCCATCGCCACAGCCACACCTTCGGAGCCTTCGGACCACGGAATGCCGCCATCGATGGCGTCCTCCTCACGACCGCACGGACATGCCACATCGCCCTCCCATACGGGATCGGTCCCTCCGATGCTCACAACGAGTCCGATGACCCGTGCGTTCCAGGAATCCGGTCATCGCCAACCTGTGGGCGCGTCGGCCAGGACGAGACGTCGCCGGTGATCGACGCCGCCCCGCTGACCTGCGGTGACACGGCGTACAGGGGAGACTGTCAGTGCCGGGGTGCAGACTGGCCGATGTCTGAGACGACGTCGTCGCGGAGGTGGTCGGCATGGCCGAAGTACTGCTCACCGTCGGTACACGTAAAGGGCTGTTCATCGGGCGGCGGCGCGGCGCCGCCTGGGAGTTCGACGAGAGTCCGTACTTCAACGCGCAGGCCGTGTACTCGGTCGCGATCGACACCCGCGGCGAGACACCGCGGCTGCTGGCCGGAGGGGACAGCGCGCACTGGGGTCCGTCCGTCTTCCACTCCGACGACCTGGGGCGGACGTGGACCGAGCCGGCTCAGCCGGCCGTCAAGTTCCCCAAGGACACCGGGGCTTCCCTGGAGCGGGTGTGGCAGTTGCACCCGGCGGCGGCCGAGCCGGACGTGGTGTACGCGGGCACGGAGCCGGCCGCGCTGTACCGCTCCGAGGACAGAGGCGAGTCCTTCCAGCTGGTCCGGCCCCTGTGGGAGCACCCCACCCGGTCGCGGTGGGTGCCGGGCGGCGGTGGCGAGGGGCTGCACACCGTCCTCACCGACCAGCGTGACCCAGGGGCCGTCACGGTCGCCGTGTCCACGGCGGGGGTGTTCCGGACACACGACGGCGGGGCGAGCTGGGAGCCGTCCAACTCCGGTGTCTCCGCGGTGTTCCTGCCGGATCCGAACCCGGAGTTCGGTCAGTGCGTGCACAAGATCGCACAGGACGCGTCGACCCCGGACCGGCTCTACCTCCAGAACCACTGGGGTGTGTACCGCAGCGACAACGCGGGCGGCGAGTGGACCGACATCGGCGCGGACCTGCCGTCCACCTTCGGGTTCGCGGTGGCCGCGCATCCGCACCGCGGCAACACGGCGTACGTCTTCCCGATCAACGCGGATGCGGACCGCGTCCCGGCCGACCGGCGCTGTCGTGTCTTCCGCACGCAGGACGCGGGCAAGACCTGGGATCCGCTGACCGCGGGGCTGCCCACGGAGGACCACTACGGCACGGTGCTGCGCGACGCGCTCTGCACGGACGGCGCGGACCCGGCGGGCGTGTACTTCGGCAATCGCAATGGCGAGGTGTACGCGTCGGCGGACGACGGGGACAGCTGGCGGCAACTGGTCTCGCATCTGCCGGACGTGCTGTGCGTACGCGCCGCAGTCGTCGGCTGAGACCCGGAGGCCGCCTCTCGGACGACATCCGGCGTCGGTCACCCACCGTGGTGGTGCCGACCCGGCCGGTAGCGAATTCACCGTGTCGAACGGTCCCTTGCGCCGCTGGCGCGCCGATGCGGGAGGCGCGAGCATGGAGGTATGGGGATGGCGGTGAAGACGTGACGCCTGCGACTCCGGAATCAGGCAAAGGTCCCGGCGCAGAGCCCTATATCGGTACGGAAGAAGCAGCCTCGGACGCGGCGGCGATCGTCACCCTGGCCGGCACGGTGATCGGCTGGACCAGAAGCGCGGAAGAACTCCTCGGCCGTTCGGCCCGCGAGGTCGTAGGAGGCTCTGTGGGCCGTCTGTTCGCCATGCCCGAAGACCCCGGCCGCGTAGCAGCGATCATGGAACGCTGCCGTGGGGGCCAGCCCTGGAGCGGAGTGGTCACGCTGTCGCATCGCGACGGCCGTCGTGTCGAAGTGAATCTGCGCGTTTCCGCGTCGTTCCAGGTCGGCGACGACGAGTGTTTTCTCGTCTCGGCACGGGAGCGCATCACGCGCTGGGCCATGGGTCAGTCCGTGCTGGACGGGTTCCTGACCCGTTCGCCCGTGGGAATGGCCATCGTGGACATGGACCTGCAGTGCATCTGGCTCAACAACACCCTGGAGAGCATCGGCGGCATACCCCGTGACCAGCGTCTGGGCCGGCGCCTGAGCGACCTGCTCCCGGGTCTGGAGGCGGAGACCATCGAGGGCGTGATGCGCAAGGTACTGCGGACCGGCGAGCCGGTCAGCGACTTCGAGTACCTGGGCTGGAGCTGGGCCGACCCGCATCGGCAGCACGCCTACTCCACGTCGTTCTTCCCCCTGGTGGACGTCGAGGGCGCCGTCACGGGCATCTGCTACATGGTTCTCGACGTCACCGACCGGTGGAACGCCCGCCAACTGATCTCCATGGTCAATGAAGCCGGCGCCTGTGTGGGCAGCACCCTGGACGTCATGGAGACGGCCCAGGAGCTGGCCGACTTCGCCGTACCCCGGTTCGCCGACTTCGCCATCGTGGATCTGCTGGAGCCGGTCCTCAGCACCCAGGGGCACGGAACCTGGCTGTCCGACGCGGGTCCGGCGACGACGGGGCCGGTGATGCGGCGGGCGGGCATGAGTTCCGTCCGGGAGGGGTGCCCGGAGGCGGTCGCCCAGGTCGGCGATCCGGTGGACTTCATCCCTCCCCCGCACGATCTCGGCCTCCTCGTGAACGGCGATCCCGTTCTCATACCGGTGCTGAACCCCGACAACCCGCAATGGGTCGTCGAACAGCCGTCCAGGACCTCGAGCATGCGCGAGTTCGGACTGCACTCACTCATCTCCGTGCCGATGCGGGCGCGGGACACCGTCCTCGGCCTCACCACCTTCGTCCGCTCGCGGAACCCGGCTCCCTTCACCCCGGACGACGTACTGCTCGCCCGGGAACTCGTCGCACGAGCGGCCGTCTGCGTCGACAACGCCCGCCGCTACACACGGGAACACCACGCCACACTCACGCTCCAGCACAGCCTTCTGCCCCATACGCTGGAGGGCGGCATGGCCGTGGACGTGGCCTCCATGTATCTGCCCGCGGACGCCAAGGACGGTGTGGGCGGGGACTGGTTCGACGTCATCCCGTTGTCCGGAGCCCGAGTCGGCCTCGTCGTGGGCGATGTGGTCGGCCACGGTCTGAGTGCCGCCGCCACGATGGGCCGGCTGCGTACCGCGGTGCAGACACTCGCCGACATGGATCTGCCGCCCGACGAACTCCTGGCCCACCTCGACGACCTGGTGCTCCGCCTCAGCGAGGAGGAGTCCCATGACGCGTCGGCCGACCTGACCCGCACCACGGTGATGGGCGCCACCTGCCTCTACGCCATCTACGACCCGGTCACGCGGAACTGCACGCTGGCCCGGGCCGGCCATCCGCCGCCGGTCCTCGTCACTCCGGAGGGCCGGGTCAGTTTCCCGGAGCTGCCTGCCGGTCCCCCGCTGGGGCTGGGCGGACTCCCGTTCGAGGCAGTCGACATCGAGCTCGCCGAGAACAGCCTGATCGGCCTCTACACCGACGGCCTCATCGAAGGTGACGAGCGGGACGTCGAGGTCGGAATGGCCCGCCTCGGGGACGCCCTGTGCCCTTGCGATCTCCCGCTGGAGACGCTCTGCGGCAACGTACGGAGCCTGACCTCCACGCCGCAGTCCGACGACGTCGCGTTCCTCGTGGCGCGCACTCACGCGCTCAGCGCCGACCACGTCGCCTCGTGGGACGTGGCCTCCGATCCCGCCGCCGTGGCCGGGGCCCGCGCCCTCGCCACCCGCCAACTCCGCGAGTGGGGAATGGAAGCACTGGCCATGGAGACCGAACTCGTCGTGAGCGAGTTGGTCACCAACGCGGTGCGCTACGCCCCGGGCCCCGTGCGGCTGCGGCTGCTGCGCGCATCCCGCCTGATCTGCGAGGTCACCGACACCAGCAACAGCTCCCCTCGGCTGCGGCACGCCCGGACCACCGACGAAGGGGGGCGCGGCCTCTTCCTCGTCGCCCAGCTCACCCACCGCTGGGGCACCCGGTACACACACGAGGGAAAGATCATCTGGGCGGAACTGGACTCGTAGGCGCCCGCAGCGCGCCGGTGATGTCGGCGAGATGGTCGTTGACGGGGCCGAGGGTGATCAGGCCGCTGCCCGCACCGGCGAGTTCCCCGGCGGCCGGCAGCAGGCGGGTACGGGCCCGCTCCAGCACGTCCCGGTCACCGACCTCCAGCGCGACCACGGCCTCCAGGCAGCAGCACGCCTCGTACATCAGGTCGTGCGGCGGCTCCGGGAGCGCGCGCAGTGCCGCCCGTGCCTCGGCTCGGCGACCGGACGCCAGCAAGGCGAAGGGTGCGGCCCAAGGGCGGTACGGGCCCCAGTCCGCCCCCAGGTCGAGCTCGACCGGCCCTGGATCGGAACCTCGTGGACCGGTATCCCCTGGGCCAGTTTCCCCTGAATCGGGGTCGGACCACGTCCTCCTGTGCTGCACCCGCAGGCACAGCAGGGCGAGCGGAAGAAGTCCACGCTCCAGGCCCGGCATCCCGGCGCCGTCCAGCCGTGCGGCGGCATCCCGGTAGGCGCTCTCGGCCCCCGCCGGTTGCCCCGACGCGGCCAGCCGCAACGCCCGGTACCACTGGGTGAAGACGCTCGCGAGCGGCAGCTCGTGGCGCTCGGCCAACAGGTCCACGGCGGCGGCATGGCGGTCGGCCGCGGCGAAGTCGGCGAGCGCGCCGCGTGCCTGGAGCCGGATGAGGTGACCGAGTACCTCATAGGTCACCAGGTCGTGCCGGGCGGCCAGTTCGACCAGCTCCGCGCCGATCTCGTCACGCCGTGGGGCCAGGCCCGCGCGGGTGAAGGACTGCATGAACGCCCCGTTCAGGGCGAACGCCAGCAGCGCGGGATCGTCGAGACGACGGGCGATCTCCTCCGCCTCGCGGGCGGCCTGGGGGCCGCGTGGCGCTCGGCTGCCGCGTGTCTCCAGGGCGATCGTGGCCAGCAGGCGGCACCGCGAGGCCTCGTGCGCGTCGCCCGGCAAGGCGGTCAGGGCGCGCTCGGCGGCCTCGACGATCCGTCGGGCCAGCTCCGGATCGTCACTGCGGGTCCAGATCGCGGGAACGTCGTAGGCGCCGATCACCCTGGCGGTCAGGTCCGGGTCGCCGAACTCCTCCGCCGCCGCGATGGCCTCCATGCGGTGCTGCCCGGCGGCCGCGAGTCCACCGCCCCCGGTGACCGCGAGGTTGCGGATCAGACTCACCGTCGTCTCCAACCGGGCCCGGGCACCGGCGGCGACCGTACGGTCGTAGACCGCCGCCGTCCGTGTCCACAGCCGGGCCGCGGTCGCCGTCGGCCCGGCCGGAGGATCGAGCCCGGGCTCCTGGGCGAGGATGTCCGCCTCCAGACGGCGCAGCCGGGGCCCGGGGTCCACCCCCAGCTGGTCGGCCAGGACCGCCCGGGCTCTGCGCAGCACACCCAGCGCATCCCCCTGACGGTCCTGCCGGTACAGCGCCAGCGCCAGCAGCCGCCAGGCGTCCTCGCGCCAGGGGTGAGCGGCGAGATGTACGTCCAGGTCGGGCACCGCCTCGGCGGCCAGGCCGAGGGCGAGCTGTGTCCGGGCCCGCTGCTCCACCGCCTGGAGCCGCAGCTCGGCAAGGCGGGAGCGCTCGCCCCTGGCCCAGTCCTCCTCTTCGAACTCGGCGTAGGCGGGCCCGCGCCACAGTGCCAACGCCTCCTCCAGTCGCGGCAGCGCCTCCTCCAGTCGCGACAGCGCCTCCGTGGCCGGCGGCCGCGCGGCGGCGCCGACGGCTGTCTCGAAGCGCCAGGCGTCCACGGCGTCCGGTTCCGGGCGCAGCGCGTACCCGGGGCCGTCCGTGACCAGCAGGCGGGCGGGGGTCCGGGGCGGACGGTCCGGCTCCAGGACGCGTCGCAGCGCGGCGACAAACGTCTGTACGGCGCCCACGGCGCCGGGCGGGGGATCCGTCCACAGGTCGTCGACCAGGTGGGTGACAGGGACGACCCGGCGACGGGCCACCACCAGCCGCGCCAGCACGGCCCGGTGCCTGGGTCCCTTCAGCGCGAGCGTGCGGCCGTCGCTCTCGGCCACGGTCGGTCCGAGCACACCGAACGTGACCCCCACCCTTCTCACCTCTCCCGGCTCACTTCGCCCGACGCCCTCGCCACGGTACTGCGCCGACGACGTGCGGACCGCTTGCCGATCGCCTGCCGATCGCCTGCCGATCGCCTGCCAATCATCTGCTGATCACCTGCTGATTCGCGCCCGTCAGGCTCGTCGTGCCCCTCACCTTCCGCTTCCGCCTTCCAGAAAGGGCGAACCATGGCACCGACCATCCCCGGCTTCGACTACCGGCGCGTCCCCGTCGCCGACCATGTCGCGCTCAGCGTCGCCGTCGCCGGATCCGGCAGCCCGATCGTGCTGCTGCACGGTTTCCCGCAGACCCACCTGATGTGGCGGCACGTGGCCGCCGACCTCGCGGCCGACCACACCGTCATCTGTCCCGACCTGCGGGGCTACGGCGCCAGCGACAAGCCCGTCGACACCGGCGCCGACGGGAACGCGTACGCCAAGCGCACCATGGCCGCCGACGTCGTCTCGCTCGCCCGCGCTCTGGGCCACGAGCGTTTCGCGCTGGCGGGACACGACCGGGGCGCGCTGGTCGCCATCCGCGCCGGCCTCGACCACCCCGAGGCGATCACCCATCTCGCCTCGCTCGACGTGCTGCCCACGCTGGACATGTGGGACGTGATGCACGGCACCGGCGCGGCCGTCGGCTTCCACCTCTACCTGATGGCCCAGCCGCCGGGCCTGCCCGAGCGGATGATCCACGCCGCCGCGGACGTCTTCTTCGGTCATTTCCTCGACATCTGGACACAGGACCCGAGGGCGATCCCGGACGAGATCCGTGCCGCCTACCTGGCGGCCTCCCGCGCGGCGGTCCCTTCCATCGTCGCGGACTACCGTGCCTCGGCCGGCATCGACGTCGAGCACGACCGGGCCGACCGTGCTGCCGGGAACCGGCTGCGGATGCCCGTGGCCGTTCTCCAGCAGGACTGGGGCGCGGCTCTCGGCTTCGACGCCGCCGCGCGGTGGCGCGCCTGGGCACCCGACCTGCGGCACACGACCGTCTCCTGCGGTCACTTCATGGCCGAGGAGGCCCCCGCCGATGTCGTCAAGGCCATCCGGGACCTCCTCGCCGACCACTGAGCGGATCCGCTGCCCCGGCACCTGAGCGGATCCCCTTCCCCGACGCCTGAGCCGATCTCCTTCCCCGGCACCGTTTCGCCGCGTGCCGGACCACGCGCCGGGCGAGAATCAGGGGGTGACTGTGCCAGCTGAGACCTCGCCCCTGTCGGGGCAGACCGTGTGCGGCAAGGACGCGCGCAGTCCGCTGCGCTCCTTCCTGCGGACCGAGACCGGCAGTGCCGCGGTCCTGCTGGCCGCCACGCTCGCGGCCCTCGTCTGGGCCAACACGGGGCCGGGCACGTACGAGGACTTCTGGCGCACCGAGCTGTCGGTCCGCCTCGGGGCGGGCGAAGTCTCCCTGCACCTGCGGGAGTGGGTGAACAGCGGGCTGATGACGTTGTTCTTCTTCGTCGTGGGACTCGAGGCGCGCCGGGAGTTCGACCTGGGCGAGCTGCGGGAGCGCAGGAGAGTGACGCTGCCGCTGCTCGCCGGGCTCAGCGGCATGGTCGTGCCGATCGCGATCTACCTGGCCCTCAACGCGGGCCATGGCTCCCTGCACGGCTGGGGCGCCGCCATGTCGACGGACACGGCCTTCGCCCTGGGCATGCTCGCCCTCTTCGGGGCACGGCTGCCCGACAGTCTGCGGGTCTTCATCCTCACCATCTCCGTCGTGGACGACTTCCTGGCGCTGGCCGTGATCGCCGTCGCCTACAGCGGCACCCTGGCCCTGCCCGCGCTGCTGACGGCGCTCGGCCTCTTCGCGGCCGTCGTTCTGGTGCGGCGCACACTCGGGATGCGGCTTCCCGCCCTGTACGCGGTGCTGGGCGCGGCGGTGTGGGTCGCGCTGCTCAAGTCGGGGGTGGACCCGGTCGTGACCGGGCTCGCGATGGGCCTGCTCACCTACGCCTACCCGGCCGAGCGCGTCGACCTGGAACGAGCCAGCCGCCTGTTCCGGCGCTTCCGCGAGCAGCCGACCCCGGAACTGGAGCGCTCCGTACGGCGCGGAATCGCCTCGACGCTCTCGCCCAACGACCGGCTCACGCGGATGTTCCACCCCTGGACGAGCTATGTGATCGTGCCGCTGTTCGCCCTCGCCAACGCCGGCATCACCGTCAGCGGCAGCCAGTTGGCCCATGCCTTCGCCTCGCCGATCGCCCTCGGCATCCTCCTCGGCTACGTGCTCGGCAAGCCGCTCGGCATCGTCGGCGCCACCTGGCTCACCACACGCGCCAGCCGTGGGCGTCTGCACCCGCCGGTCGGCTGGGGCGCGATCACCGCGGGCGGCACCCTGGCGGGGGTGGGGTTCACCGTGTCCCTGCTGATCGCGACGCTCGCCTTCGACGGGGCCCGGCTGGCGGAGGCGAAGATCGGCATCCTCGCCGCCGTGGTCTGCTCGTTCCTCCTCACCTGGCTGGTCACCTGGGTGATCGGCGCCCTTCCCAAGCGTTCCCGTATCCGGGCCCTGCTCGGCACGGGCACCACCATCGTCGACCTCAGCGACCCCGTGGACGTGGACCGCGACCACGTACGCGGCCCGCTGGAGGCGCCCGTGACACTCGTCGAATACGGGGACTTCGAGTGCTCTTACTGCGGCCTGGCCGAGCCCGTGGTGCGTGAGCTGCTCGCCGACTTCGGCGACGTGCGCTACGTGTGGCGGCACCTGCCGCTGACCGACGTCCATCCGAACGCCCAGCTCGCCGCGGAGGCCGCCGAGGCCGCGGCCCACCAGGACGAGTACTGGAAGATGCACGATCTGCTGATGCAGCACCAGGGTGACCTGCGGCCGAAGGACCTGCTCCGCTACGCCGAGGGGATCGGCCTCGACACCGAACGCTTCCGCAAGGATCTCCGCGAAGGCACGGGAACGGCCCGGGTCGCGGCGGACGTGGAGTCCGCCGACCTCAGCGGTGTCTCGGGCACCCCGACGTTCTTCGTCAACGGCCGCCGCCACCACGGCGCGTACGACATCGCCTCGCTGTCGGCGGCGGTGCGTGCCGCGCGGCAACGGGCGGCGCTTCAAGGGGTCGGACGGCAGGACTGAGCCCCGGTCAGGGCGAGGCCGTACGGTTCAGGGCGTCTCGCGGGCGCCCTCGAACAGATCGCTCTCCCGTGTGCCGCCGGTCCAGGGCGGGTGGGCCCGCACGTACTCCTCGGTCCGGCCCTCGTCCCCGGGCACGCTGAAGAGCCTCAGCAGGGCCGCGGCGCCCGCCTGACCGGCGTGGGCCGCCGGGGCCCGCAGCTTGTGCGGCCAGAAGTCGGAGACATCCACGACCGCGGTCACCGTGTCGTCGTCGTCGACGACGACACGGTGACGACGGCGGCGAGGGCGAGCGGGGGGATCCAGGCGTCGGGTCCCAGGGCGGCCTCCGCCGGTGCCCGCACCGCTTTCAGGCTCGAGAGCGACACGGCGACGCAGCACAGCTTCGGCAGGCTCCGCCGGTGCCGGCCGCCCTCCTCGTTCTGATCACTCTGATCACTCTGATCGCTGTGATCGCTGTGATCGCTGTGAGGGTGAAGTCCGCCGGACCGCTTGATCCGCTCGAAGACGGCGACGGTCAGCTCGTGTGTACGGACATGATCCGGATGGTTCGAGAACCCGTTCGGCGGATACGTCACGATCACATCCGGCCGGTACTCCCGCATCAGCGCCTCGAGCCGCCGGACGACCGGTTCGCCCTCCATCCTGCTGAACGCGTGAGGATCGATGTCATCCGCCGAGTCGGGCACGCCGGAGTCGGGGTGATCCAGCCGGACCAGGTCACTGATGCCGAGCGCGGCCCCCGACTCGGCGAGCTCGCGGGAGCGTCGTGCGGCGGCCTGCGCCGGTTCGTGGTCGCGGTCGCCGGGCCCGCTGCTGCCGGCTCCGTCGCCCTGCGCACCGTCGGTGCAGGTGACGAGAACCGTACGAACTCCGGGTGCCGCGTATCGGGCGAGCGTGCCGCCCGTCTGACCGGCCTCGTCGTCCGGATGCGCGTGGACGACCATCAGCGTCGGCCGCCGGGTCTGCGGCGCGGTCATGACATGGACCCTTCCGTCGGCGGCCCACCCTTCCGTCGGCGGCCCACCCTGCCCAAGGCCGCCTCCCCCGGATCGGCCGCTGTGCCGCTCAAGACGCGTTCCTCGGCCCGCGTGTCAGGGCGCCGTCGAGGGGCCGGCGGAGTTCTGGGAGGTTCGGCCGCCCGCTTCGATACTTCCTTTGATGCCGAGTTTTCTGCGTGCTCGCTGGTAGAACGTCGTACCGCCCAGGCGCACGACATGAGCCGCCGCGGGGCACGCCGTCACGGTGATCCAATCGCCCGCGTCGAGATAGCCGAGCACCTCGCCGTCGACCTCGACCGCCAATCGCCCGGTCGTGGGGAGCAGTTCGAGCGTGACGTCCTCGTCCGCGGGCAGGGCGAGCGCCCGGTCGAACGACGAGTGCGCGCTGGCGGGAACGACCAGGATGGCTTCGACCCGGGGGGAGAGGATCGGGCCGCCCGCAGCGAAGCTGTACGCCGTCGATCCGGTCGACGTGGAGACGACGACGGCGTCGGCGGCGTAGCGGATGAACTCCTCGTCCTGGAGCCGGATCGCGATGGCGGCCATGCCGCTGCCGGGTACCCGTACGAGGGCGATGTCGTTGAACGCACGGACCTCGCGCCCGTCCGGGAGGCGCGTTCGTACGGCCATCCGGGCCTCGGTGGTGAACTGACCGCTGTCGATCCGGTCCAGCGCCGGCTGGAGCTCGTCGACATCGATCTCCGCGAGGAAGCCCAGCCGGCCCAGGTTGACGCCGAGCACCGGAGTGGCACTTCCGGACAGCAGCCTCATGGAACGGAGCATGGTCCCGTCCCCGCCGAGACTGACGATCAGATCGGCCCGGGCGACGAGGTCCTGAGCCGGTACGGCCACGGCGCTGCAGTCGATACGGCCCACCTCGTCCGGCAGCCCCAGCACCTCGGCCTCGTTCTTGCGGGCCCACTGCACGACCGACTCGATGACCGGTCCCGGATTGCGCCGGGGGTGCAGGATCAGGCCGATCGATCCGATCAGACCCATGAGGGTTCCCTTCCGTCGAGACGCCATGTCCAAGTAGTCCATCATTGTCCCGCGAGGGCAATTTCCGGCCGATACGGCACGCAATGCAGTCTGGACGACTCATACGGAAGGGGTTGGCGGCGGACCGGCGCCGTCCGCGGGGAGCGCGGCGCCGTCGACGTACCGCCGCGCCGGTCCCCGCCCCCGGCTCAGGCCTGGTACGGCTGCTGGGGCTGCTGCGGCTGGCCGTACTGCTGGGCGGCGTGGGCGCTCGCGGCCTGCGCCTGCAGCTGCTCCGCCTGCTCCTTGGTCGCCTTCTGCTCCGCGCCGCAGAAAGTGCACTGCGTCGCGTACTTCGACGAGATCGGGAACAGCGGCACGAAGAACAGCGTGAACTTCGTGACACGCTTCCGGAGCGTGTGCGCGGAAGGGTTGCCGCAGTGGCCACACACCAGCGTCAGTATCGCGAGCTGGTACAGGTATCCCCTGGTGCCAAAAATGATCATGCTGTTGGTCCCTCCCGGGTCGGTGCGGACGAGCTGCGGGATGCACTCGCGGAGCACAGTCTCGTGCACGTCGACGCGCTCGGCGGTGGCGGGGTTGCACGATGCCGCCCGAAAATCCGACGGAGCTCGGGCGGCCGCCGGTCCTGGGGCAGGGTCGCGGTGACGTCGAACGGGACGGCTGACACTCCGTCACGGCCTCGCCGACGACGGTCGGATCGGGTTCGGCGTCCACGACGGTGGCGAGTCCCGCGCCCTCCGGCCGGCACCGCCCGCACCGGCGCCCGCCCCGTCCCTGTCCACAGAACCCGTACGGGACCCGTGAACCCGCGCGGGCGGCACCAGATCCGGTGACCGCTCTACGGCAGGCGCCAGTCCACCGGCTGCACGCCCTGCCTCACCAACAGCTCGTTGGCGCGGCTGAACGGACGCGAGCCGAAGAAGCCGCGATCGGCCGACATCGGTGAGGGGTGCGCGGACTCGATCGCCGGGAGATCCCCGAGCAACGGCCGCAGATTGCGGGCGTCGCGCCCCCACAGGATCGACACCAGCGGCTTCTCCCGCGCGACCAGCGCCCGGATCGCCTGCTCCGTGACCTCTTCCCAGCCCTTGCCCCGGTGCGCCGCGGGCTGGCGGGGCGCCGTCGTCAGCGCCCTGTTGAGCAGCAGCACCCCCTGCGCGGTCCAGGGCGTCAGATCTCCGTTGGACGGCCTGGGCAGCCCCAGGTCCGTGTGCAGTTCCCGGAAGATGTTCTCCAGGCTGCCCGGCAGTGAACGCACCTCGGGCGACACGGCGAAACTCAGCCCGATGGCCATCCCCGGCGTGGGGTAGGGATCCTGGCCGACGATCAACACGCGGACGTCGTCGAAAGGCTGCTGGAAGGCCCGCAGGACATTCGCCCCGGCCGGGAGATAGGTCCGGCCTGCCGCTATCTCGGCCCGGAGGAAGTCCCCCATGGCGGCGATACGTTCGGCCGCAGGTTCCAGGGCCTTCGCCCAGCCTGCTTCGATGAGTTCATGCAAGGGTCGTGGTGCCACGACGTGCCACTCTACTGGCACACGCCGTGACGCATTGATACGGACGAGTCGCCGCGCGCGGACCCGCCTTCCGGCGCTAGTCTTCCTCCTCGCCGAGATCATCGAGCCGGTCCGGTCGATCGCCCGACGATCGACCGGCTGGCCGGTCAGCAGAGAGGAGGGGAGCCTGTTGCGTCCCTCCCACGCGTCGGCAGGTGTGCTGGCGGTGGACTCGGGCGGCTCGGGGCTGCGGGCGGCGCTGGCCGTGCACGGGCATGTCGTCGGCGTTCCACTGACCTCCAAGGAGCCGGTCCGCACGGGCCCGCGCGGCATCGACGCCGGACATCTGCTGGAGCAACTGCTCCCGATGGCACGGGAATTGATGGCCGCCACCGGGACCGAGGAACTCGGGGCCGTCGCCGTCGGAGCGGCGGGTCTCGCCACCCTCGGCGACGCACTGCGTGCCGAGCTGCCCCGCGCGCTGGAGCGCGAACTCGGCGTGCGACGGCTTGCGTTGGCCGCCGACGCGGTCACCGCGTACGTGGGCGCGCTCGGCCCCCGGCCGGGCGCGGTGATCGCCGCGGGCACCGGCATGATCGCGGTCGGCACCGATCTGGGGAGCTGGCGCAGGGCGGACGGCTGGGGCCACCTGCTCGGCGACTGCGGCGGTGGGGCGTGGATCGGCCGCGCCGGGCTCGAGGCGGCCCTGCGGGCCTTCGACGGGCGCCCCGGTGGGTCGGCGGAGCTGCTGGCGCGGGCCGAGGAGATGTTCGGACCGGTGGCCGGGTTGCCGGGCAAGCTGTATCCGCGCACCGACCGGCCCGCCGTACTCGCCTCCTTCGCGCCCGAAGTGGCCGCGTGCGCCGCGTCCGCCATCGGGGACCCCGTCGCGCGTGACGTGCTGCGCGCCGCCGCCCGGCACCTGGCCGACTCCGCGGCCGCCGTCTGCCCGGACACCGGCGAGGACCGAGTCGCCCTCACCGGTGGCCTGTTCAAGATGGGCGACCCGCTCCTCGTACCCCTGCGCGCGGAGCTGACGGAGCGGTTGCCGCACGCCCGGCAGGTAGCGGCCGCGGGCACCCCGCTGGACGGCGCCGTACATATCGCCGTCGGCCTGGCGAGCGACCGGCTCACGCTCCCCCGCGACGAACACATGCTGTACGTGAGGACCGAAAAGGGCACAACCTCGCCATCCATGCCCCGAAAGGGGGATTCATCCGTCCTGCCGGACAAGTGCAGTTGACTCCCGCACCGGTCGGCACAGGAGCACCACCGCACCGGCGGGTCCAGTCACGCCGATCATTTCTGATCCACGCGTAACTCATCAGACAAAAGGGGACGGATACCGCTCACCTGCACCCTCCCCGAACAGGGGAGCCCAAGAAGCCAGTAACATGCGTCGCCATGAGCTCCCCCACTGGACCCGCGTCCGGCCTGCCAGTACGAATGCCGCGACCTCGCCAGCCCGGGCGGCACCGCCGACCCGAGCCGCTGGCGGCTCCCGAGGGCGCGCCTGCGCTCGTCCTCGCGGTGCCGGGCACCTCCAGCGCGGCCACGCGCAGCCTCGCCGAGGAGGTCGTGAGCATCGCGCGCTCCGAGCTGCCCGGCCTCGACGCCCGGATCGGGTACCTCGACGGGGACGACGCCGAGTTCCCCACGCTGCAGTCCGTGCTCACGCGTGCCGCCGAGGAGCGCACCGCCCGCTATGAGCAGGCCCGTGCCGCCGGTGCGGACGTGACCGAGCCCGACGGCCCCGTCGCCGTCGTGGTGCCCCTGCTCGCCGGCCCCGACAACGCGCTGCTGCGCCGGGTCCGCCAGGCCGTCATGGAGAGCCGGATCGCGGCCGACCTGACCGACGTTCTCGGCCCCCACCCACTGCTCGCGGAGGCGCTGCACGTGCGTCTGTCCGAGGCGGGTCTGGCGCGCGCCGACCGTGCCCGGCTGTTCACCGTGGCGACGGCCGCCGACGGCATCATCCTCGCCTCCGTGGGCGGCGAGGAGGCCGTACAGGCGGAATCCGCCGAAGACGACCGAATGCGCCGCGCCGATCCGTGCACACGCCAGCATC
>NZ_JBEYFS010000213.1:0-20843 GCF_040634475.1 Streptomyces sp. NPDC007095 | reverse complement strand
GGTGCCGCTCGACCGGATGGCCGCCATGTCGCCCTCGTACACGGCGAACCGCGCCGTCAACGCCGTACCGGTCCTGTGCGAGGCGTCCCCCGGAAGTCGAGTACCCGCGCGCGTCCGGCGGAGCCGAGCCGTACCCGCAGTTCCGGGTCGCCCAGCACCCGGCCCAGCGCGGCGGCCAGCGCCCCCGAGTCGCCGGGCGGAACCGCGAGGCAGGTCTCGCCGTCGGGTCCTGCGACCTCCGGGATCGCCCCGCCGGTGGTGGCCACCAGCGGCGTCCCCGTGGCCATCGCCTCGGCGGCGGGCAGGGAGAACCCCTCGTACAGGGACGGCACGCAGGCGACCTCGGCGGACCGCACGAGGTCGACGAGCTCCGCGTCCGAGATGCCCTTGACGAACTCGACGGCGCGCTCGAGGCCGTACCGCTCTATGGCCTGGGCGACCGGCCCGTCCTCGGCACGCTTGCCGACGACGACGAGGTGCGCGCCGGGGTGCTCGGTGCGCACCTTGGCGAGCGCCTCGACGAGGTGGATGAGCCCCTTGAGGGGCACGTCCGCGCTGGACGTGGTGACGATCCGGCCCGGTACCTGCGGCACGGACGGATCGGGCGAGAAGAGGTCGGTGTCCGCGCCGATGTGCACGACGTGGACACGGTCCCGGGCGACGCCCAGGTGGTCGACGATCTCCTGCTGCGAGCTGCCGGAGACGGTGAGCACGGACGGCAGACGGCGCGCGACCCGCTTCTGCATGCGAGTGAAGGCGTACCAGCGGCGTACGGACGCGCGGCGCCGGCGCCCCTCGGCGGCGTCGAGCTCCAACTGCCGGTCGACGGTGATGGGGTGGTGGATGGTGGTGACCAGCGGCGCGCCGACGTCACCCAGCAGCCCGTACCCGAGCGTCTGGTTGTCGTGCACGACGTCGAAGTCCCCGCGCCGGGCGCGCAGATGGCGGCGGGCGCGCAGGGAGAAGGTCAGGGGTTCGGGGAAGCCGCCGGTCCACATCGTGCCGACCTCGACCGCGTCGATCCAGTCGCGGAACTCCTCGCGCTTCGGGGTGCGAAAGGGGTCCGGCTGGCGGTACAGGTCGAGGCTGGGCAGTTCCGTGAGGGTGAGGTTGCGGCTGAGCCCGGGGAGGTTCTCGTCCAGCACGGGGTACGGCTGGGAGCCGATGACCTCGACCCGGTGGCCCAGGCGGGCCAGTTCGCGCGAGAGGTGCCGTACGTACACGCCCTGACCGCCGCAGAACGGGTTTCCCTTGTACGTGAGGAGCGCGATGCGCAACGGTCCGTCACCGTTGGTGGCCGCGCCCGCCCCGGGGCCCGCCTCCATGGCCTCAGCGGTCACTTACGGCCCCCTTCTCCCTGCACTTTCCCGCGAGATTACGCCGGGACGCTAATCTAGAACAAGTTTCAGACTTGATCGTTCGAGGAGCACTGAATCTACCGGCAGGTAGCGTCTCTGTGAGCAGTGGATCAGGTGATCCGCGCCACGACGGAAGCGTCGGGACGGATGACATGACGGATGTGTTCTGACCCACGGAAGTGTCTGCCATGCTGTCTCGTCGCTCCTCCAGCTGAACCACGGAACGGGACCCATGCCTGCGGAAGTCAAGGTGGAAGCCAAGTCCGCGCGACCCGCCGCGCAGCCGGCCTCTCCCCCGCTCACCGAGCGGCAGGAGGCACGCCGCCGCCGGATCCTGCACGCGAGCGCGCAGTTGGCCAGCCGGGGCGGCTTCGACGCGGTGCAGATGCGCGAGGTCGCGGAGTCCTCACAGGTCGCCCTCGGCACGCTGTACCGCTACTTCCCCTCGAAGGTCCATCTGCTGGTCGCCACCATGCAGGACCAGTTGGAGCACATGCACGGCACCCTCCGCAAGAAGCCGCCGGCCGGGGACACGGCGGCGGAGCGGGTGGCGGAGACGCTGATGCGGGCCTTCCGCGCCCTGCAGCGCGAGCCGCACCTCGCCGACGCCATGGTCCGCGCGCTGACCTTCGCGGACCGCAGTGTGAGCCCCGAGGTCGACCAGGTGTCCCGGCAGACCACGGTGATCATCCTGGACGCGATGGGGCTGGAGGACCCGAGCCCCGCGCAGCTCTCCGCGGTCCGGGTCATCGAGCACACCTGGCACTCCGCCCTGATCACCTGGCTCTCCGGCCGCGCCTCCATCGCCCAGGTCAAGATCGACATCGAGACGGTGTGCCGCCTGATCGACCTGACGGAGCCGGCCGAGAAGCCCTAGGCATGCTGCCGGTGCACGAAGGCACGCGAAAACCTACGAGACGGGTTCCCTTCGCCGGCATGGTCCGGATCAGGTGATGGAGGTCGCCTTCCGGTCCGACTACTACCTTCAGGCCTCTCAGCCCGACCGTCGACGTCGGCCTCGGCGGAAGTTGCTGCCTCTCGCCAAAGTCGGCTACTCCGGTTGAACTCCCTCACTCGCCTCGTAGGCCACTACCAGAATAGAACACCCACAGCCGGATGGAACCACCCAAAGAGGACTTTTTTTCGAGGCCGCGCCCGGCCTCAGTCCCGGCCTCCACCCCGGCCTCGATCCCGGTCTCAGTCCTCCGGTGGAAACACCGGCTCCCCGCTGCCCAACAGCGTGATCATGATGGCCTCCACCGGACAGCTCTCCGCCGCCTCGAGGATCTTCTCGTTGGCGTCGGTCTCCGCCTCGGCCGGATGCGACTGCATGGCGGTGTCGAGCCGGAAGGCCTCCGGGGCGCGGTGGACGCACTGGGCGGAGCCGATGCAGACGGAGCGGTCGACCTCGACCCCCCAGCGGTCGCCCATCCTCAGGCCTCCCACCCTGCCGGCAGGTGGATCATCTTGTGCTCCAGGAACTCGCCGTACCCCTCGGGCCCGAACTCCCGCCCCAGCCCCGAGTTCTTGTAGCCGCCGAAGGGGCCGAGCATGTCGAGGCTGAAGGTGTTCACGGAGTACGTGCCGGTACGAACCTGCCGCGCGACGTCGATGCCGTGCGCGACGTCCGCCGTCCAGACGCTGCCGCTCAGCCCGTAGTCGGAGTCATTGGCGATCTTCACGGCCTCGTCCTCGTCGCCGTAGGGGAGGAGGCAGATCACCGGCCCGAAGATCTCCTCCCGAGCGATCCGCATGGAGTTGTCGACGTCCCCGAACAGCGTCGGCTCGACGTACCAGCCCCGGTCGAGCCCGTGCGGACGGCCACCGCCCGTGAGGATCTTGGCGCCTTCCTCCTGGCCGATGCGGATGTAGTCGAGGTTGCGCTGCTGCTGACGCCTGGCGACCAGCGGGCCGACCTGGGTGGCCGGGTCCAGCGGGTCCCCGACGACCAGCGCGCCCGCCGCCGCGGCGAAGGCGTCCGCGAACTCGTCGTAGCGCGAGCGCGGCAGCAGGATCCGGGTCTGCGCGACGCACGCCTGCCCGTTGTTCATCCAGGCCGCCGAGACGATTCCGGGGACGGCGGTGGCGAGGTCCGCGTCCGGCAGGACCACCGCCGCCGACTTCCCGCCCAGCTCCAGCGTCACACGGGTGAGGTTGCGCGAGGCCACCTCCATCACGCGCCGGCCGGCCGCGACCGATCCGGTGAAGGAGACCTTGTCGATGCCGGGGTGTCCGACCAGGTACTCGCTGGCCTCGCGGTCGGCGGGCAGGATCGACAGGACACCCTCCGGCAGCCCGGCCTCCTTCGCGATCTCGCCCAGCAGATAGGCGTCCAGGGGCGATTCGGGCGACGGCTTCAGTACGACCGTGCAGCCGGTCAGCAGCGCGGGCGCGAGCTTGGCGGCCGCCACGAACTGCGGCACGTTCCACGGCACCACGGCCGCCACCACGCCCACCGGCTCGCGCCGGACGAGGATCCGGCCGAGGACGCCGTCGCGTGTCTCCTCGTACGTGAAGTTCCGCGCGACCGTGAGCGCCGCGTCCCACACCATCATCGCGCCGAGGGCCTGCGCGAGGACGCTCCAGGAGTACGGGGAGCCGTTCTCCGAGGAGATGACCCGGGCGATCTCCTCGTGCCGTACCGCGATCCCGTCCTTGATCCGGGTGACGACCTCGATCCGCTCGTCGAGGCTCATCCGGGGCCAGGGTCCTTCGTCGAACGCCCGGCGCGCGACGGCGACCGCCCGGTCCACGTCCTCGGTCGACGCGTGCGGGACGCGCCCGATGACCTCCTCGGTGTGCGGCGAGATCACCTCGATGACGTCCTTGCCCAGGGGGTCCGTCAACTCCCCGCCTATGAACAGCTGTCCGTGCTCCACGAGCTCGGTCATGACCGGCCGCCTCCCTGGTTTCTGACGCTTCATCAGATATGAGAACTGATACCAGCTCCGGTCGACGGAGTCCACGGGCCGGACCCATGACTCGCACACAGCCCACAGAACGGTTGGTTTGAGCACCCAATGGAATCGGTTCTAGTTATAGTGGCGAGAACACGGCGATTGGTGGGGATCCATGACGCAGGTGACCGATCACGGCGGGGGCGTACGGTCGATCAGGGTCCCCATCCCGGACAACCCGCTCGGAACGACGCTGGTCCACCTCGTCGACACCGATCTGGGACCCGTGCTGATCGACACCGGCTGGGACGACCCGGCCTCCTGGGACGCCCTCGCCGCCGGGCTCACCGCCTGCGGCGTCTCCGTCGCCGAGGTGCACGGCGTGGTCATCACCCACCACCACCCCGACCACCACGGTCTGTCGGGCAAGGTGCGGGAGGCGTCCGGGGCATGGATCGCGATGCACGCGCTGGACACCGCGATCGTGCGACGGACCCGGGAGAACCGGCCCGACCGCTGGTTCTCGTACATGGCGGACAAGCTGGCGTCCTCGGGCGCCCCCGAGGAACACGTGGCGCTGCTGCGCGAGGCCCGCACGGCCCGGCTCTCCACCGGCCTGCCCGCCTTCGCCCCCGCGCTCCCCGACCGTGAGATCGTCCCCGGCGAGCTCCTCGACCTGGCGGGCCGCCGCCTGCGCGCGATCTGGACCCCGGGCCACACGCCCGGCCACGTCTGCCTCCACCTGGAGGAGACCCACCCGGCCGCCCTCCCCGGCAACGGCCGCCTCTTCTCCGGCGACCACCTGCTCCCGCGGATCACCCCGCACATCGGCCTGTACGAGGATCCCGACGACGCCACCGTGGCCGATCCCCTCGGCGACTATCTGGACGCCCTGGAGCGCGTCGGCCGGCTGAACCCGGCCGAGGTGCTCCCGGCCCACCAGCACGCCTTCACCGACGCGCCCGGCCGCGTACGGGAGTTGCTCGCACACCATGAGGAGCGGCTCACCGGCCTGCTCGCCCTGCTGTCGACCCCGCTCACCTCCTGGCAGCTCGCCGAGCGCATGGAGTGGAACCGCCCGTGGGACCAGATCCCCTTCACCTCCCGCAACATCGCGGTGTCGGAGGCCGAGGCCCATGTGCGCCGCCTGGTGAAACTGGGCCGGGCGGAGGCGGTGGCGGGGAGTGATCCGGTGACGTACGTGGCTCTGTGACGCGTTCGCGTGGCGCTGTAGCGCGTTCGCGTGGCTCTGTAACGCGTTCGCGTGGCGCTGCAATGCGTTCGCGTGGCTCTGTACCGCGTTCGCGCGGCTCTGTGACGCGTTCGCGCGGCGCTGTACCGCGTTCGCGCGGCGCTGCAATGCGTTGGCGACGGCGGGACCGGAACTGATAGCAACAGCTCATGGACCCTCTCGAACAGCCCGCCCTCGAACGTCTTCTCGCCGAGCGCGCCTGCGAGCGTCTCGCCCTCGACTTCGTCCACCGTCTCGACCTCGGTGAACCCGCCTCCGTCGCCGAGCTGTTCACCGAGAACGGCGTCTGGCGGTGGCCGGAGGGCGACCGGCTCGTCGAAGGACGTGCCGCCCTGCGCGCATACTTCGGTGCGCGCCCCGCTGACCGGCTCTCGCGCCGCATGATGGCGAACGTCCTGGTCACCGTGGACTCACCGACCCAGGCGCGGGCCACCTCGTACTTCACCACCTACCGGGTCGACGGCCACACCGGCGGCATGGTCCCCGCCGGGCCTCCCGTGCAGATCGGTCACTACGAGGACACCTTCCGCAGGCTCGACGGGCAGTGGCTGCTCTCGGCCCGCACCCTCTTCCTGCCGTTCGGCGGCCCCACCCCCCGTCACCGGCCCTCCGCCGCGTAGTCGAGCCCCTCCTCGTACGGCATCCCGGACCCCTCCTCGTACGCCGCGCGGTAGGCGCTGTCGCCGATCTCTGCGCGGATGCGGAGTTCGTGGGAACGGCGGGTGGCGAGAAGGTCGGGCGAGTCCATCTGGGCGCGGCCGGTGAGTTCCCAGACGCGTTCACCGATGCCGAGGAGGCGGGCGGCGCGCAGGCCGTCGCCGGCCGCGACGACCGCGGCGGCCAGGACGTCCAGCGCCATGGCCGCGCCGACGGTGTTGTGCAGCAGGCCGTGCCCGGCGAGCGCGGTGCGGGCGTTGTCGACGGCGGCGCGGACCTCGCCGCGCGCCAGGTCCGTCTGGGCGACGATCCCGTCGGCGAAGGCGCCCGCCCACGACTCCCCGCACTCCACGCTGGCCTCGCGCACCTCCTCGGCCACCGTCCGCGCCCGGTCGTGGTCGCCGCGCAGCAGGTGCGAGAAGGACAGCGCCACCCGGACCTGGAGTTGGGCCGCCCCGAACCCGTCCTGCCTGATGGGCAGTCGGGGCGTGGCGGACAGTACGTCGATCGCTTCGCCCAGCCGGCCGCTCAGCGCCAGCTGGCCGCCGGTGAGGTACGCGGCGGCGACCACGGCCACCGGGTCGGCCTGGGTGTCCGCCGCGTCCGTGCAGCGCTCCGCCCAGTCCGCCGCGACGTCCAGGTCGCCCTGGAGCAGTGCCACCGCGCCGCGTGCCCACAGGGCGCGGGTGCGGTCGGGTCCGGGCGGCGGGTCGGCGGCGAGCGCGAGGTCCAGGCAGTGCTGGGCGTCGCGCAGAGAGCCGCAGTGCCGCCACAGGAAGCCGAGGTCGGCCGCCATCCCCAGGGCGATCCGGCGGTCGGGGTCGGTGAGCGCGCAGTCCATCGCGGCGCGCAGGTTGGCGTGTTCGGTGAGGGTGCGTTCGCACCAGGCGACCTGGCGTCCGGTGTTCCACTCGGTCCATCCCTGGCGGACCAGCCGCCGGAAATGGTCGCGGTGGCGCAGCCGTACGGCGTGCTCCTCGCCGAGGGCGCACAGCCAGTCGGCGCCGAACTCCCTGACGGTGTCGAGGAGTCGGAAGCGGGCGGGGTCGGTGCGGTGGCGCTGCACGATGGACTGCTCGACGAGCCGGGCGAGCAGTGCGGCGATCCGCCCGGCGGGCAGCGGGCCGCCCGCGCAGATCTCCTCGGCGGCGCCCACGCAGAAGCCGTCCGCGAACACCGAGAGCCGGGCCCACAACAGCCGCTCCAGCGGCGCGCACAGTTCGTGGCTCCAGCCGATCGCCGTGCGCAGTGTCTGGTGGCGTGGCGGTCCGGCGCCGTCGCGCGGGGCGCTGAGCAGGTCGAGCCGGGACGGCAGGCGTTCGCCGAGCCGGCCGTGGAGCTGGGCCAGGGACAGTTCGGACAGTCGGGCGGCGGCGAGTTCGAGGGCGAGCGGGATGCCGTCGAGGCGACGGCAGACGGCCTCCACGGTGGGGCGGTTGATGTCGTCGAGGGTGAACCCGGTGTTGGTGGCGCGGTCGGCGAACAGGGTGACGGCGTCGTCGGCGATCGGCAGCGGGTCCAGGGTCAGCACGAGTTCACCGGGCAGTCCGAGCGGTTCGCGGCTGGTGACGAGGACGCGCAGGCCGGGAAGGGCGGGCAGCAGGGTCTCGACGAGTGCGGCGCACTCCGCGAGGACGTGTTCGCAGGAGTCGAGCACCAGCAACAGCCGTTTGCCTTCGGCCCATTCGGCCACCACCTCGGTGACGGGGCCGGTGGACTGGTCGGCGAGCCGCAGCGCCTCCACGACGGCGAGGCCGACCAGGCCGGCGGTGTGCAGGGGGGAGAGTTCCACCAGCCAGACGCCGTCGTTGTAGGCCTTCTGGGCCCGGCCCAGTGCGCGCAGGGCGAGCCGGGTCTTGCCGACTCCGCCGACGCCGACGACGCTCAGGAGCCGGTATGTGCCCACCGAGGGGTCCAGCTCCGTCTCCAGCCAGTGGAGTTCCTCCCGCCGCCCGACGAAGCTGTGCGTCTCGGGCGGCAGATTGCCGGGGCCGCCGCCGGTCGGATGCGTCGGCTCGGTCGTTTTGTCGGACACAACAGCCATTCTGGACGGATCACGCCGGCTCCGGCGGCAGTCCGAGAACTCGGACAGAAGAGCGTCGGCACCACGACAGTTCCGGGCACCTTTCGACGAGATGCGATCAACTCCCTGTTGGTGAGGGTGCGGCGGTCGATGTTCGGAGATCGTCGGGTGATGGGCACGAAGGAGCAGGGGCAGCGAGATCGCCGAGAACACCAGGAAGACCGAGGACATCAAGAACGGCGGGAGCGGCGGGCGCTGCTCGCACCGCTCGTCACCTGTCTGCTGATCGCCGTGCCGGATCTGCTCTTCGAACAGGTACCGCCGCTCATCACCCTGCTGCTCATCGGCCCGCTGCTGGCCTGCGCCCGGCTCGGCGTCCGGCACACCGTGCTGGTGTGCTGCTGGTCGGCGGTCCTGGGCCTGGCCATGGGGATCGGCAACGAAACGGTGCCGAGCACCGGCTTCGGCATCCGCTGGGGCGGACTCCTCGTCGGCTGCGCGCTCACCGTGTACGCGGCCCGGCAGCGTGACCGCCTCCGCGACCGGCTGGCGCGGGCCCGCGAGGTGGCCCGGGTCACCCAGACGGCGATCCTGCGGCCCATCTCCCGTACCTTCGACGGGACCCGGGTCTGTACCCGGTACCACAGCGTCTCGCACGAATCGGACGTCGGCGGCGACCTGTACGACGTCGCGGTGACGCCGTACGGCCTGCGGGTTCTCGTCGGCGATGTACGCGGCCACGGCGTCGAGGGGCTCCGGCTGGCCGCCGACACCATCACGGCCTTCCGTGAACTCGCCTACACCGCAACGGACCTGACGACCCTCACCACCGGACTCGACGCCCTGCTCGCCCCCGAACTGGGTCCCGAGGACTTCGTCACCGCGGTGCTCGCCGAGTTCGCGCCCGGCGAGGTGCGGCTCGTCAACTGCGGCCATCCGCCGCCGCTGCGCTCCGGCCACCGCGTCGAACTCCTCGAACCCCTCGTCCCCACAACGCCGTTGGGGCTCGGTCCCGACCCGCACCAGTACCGCGTACGGCTCCAGCCCGGCGACCGGCTGCTCCTCTACACCGACGGCCTCACCGAGGCCCGTGACCCGGAGGGCGCCCCGTTCCCCCTCCTCGGCGAGGCGGCGCTCGCCCTGCGCGAGCCGCTGCCCGACGAGGCTCTGCGGTCCCTGCACGCCCGCCTGCTCGCCCACACCGGCACCGCCCTCGCCGACGATCTCGCCCTGGTGCTGTGCCAGCCCACGGAGGCGACGGTTCCGGCGCCCGTGCCGTGACCGATGATTCCGCGACGCGACGGGAGTCGTAGATACCGAAGCACCCCCCAGAAAGGCCAACCGATGCCGAAGCCGAAGCCGATGCCGAACCCGTTGCCGAAGCCGGACCCGAACCCGAGGTCGGCGAGCGGCCTGCACGACCTCCTGAAGGCGTACGTCGACGAGGGCAAGGTGCCGGGAGCCGTGGGCCTGGTGGCCCGCGGCGACACGGTCGAGGTCCGGGCCGTCGGCACCGTCGACGTCGAGGGCAGCGCCCCGATGGCCAGGGACTCGATCTTCCGTATCGCCTCGATCAGCAAGCCGATCACCGCGGCGGCGGTGATGATGCTGATCGAGGACGGGCAGATCGCGTCGGACGATCCGGTCGACACCTGGCTCCCGGAGCTGGCGAAGCCGATGGTCGTACGGACCCCGTCGAGTCCGGTCGAGGACGTGGTCCCGGCCGCCCGTCCCCTCACCGTCGCCGACCTGCTCTCCTCCCGGGCGGGCTGGGGCTTCCCGTCCGACTTCACGCTGCCGCAGGTCCAGGCGCTGTTCGAGGTCCAGAAGGACGGCCGCGAACCGCAGGGCTTCCCGGCGCCGGACGCGTGGCTGGCGGACCTGTCCCGGATCCCGCTGCTGTACCAGCCGGGCGAGGCCTGGCTGTACGGCACCTGCTCCGACCTCCAGGGCGTGCTGGTCTCCCGGGTCACGGGCCGTTCACTGCCGGAGTTCCTGGCCGAGCGGGTCTTCGAGCCGCTCGGCATGACCGACACGGCGTTCGAGGTACCGGCCGCCAAGCGCGACCGCTTCACCAGCTCCTACCGCACCGCGCCCGACGGCCAGGGTCTCGAACTGGCCGACTCGCCCGACGGTCAGTGGAGCCGCGTGCCGCCGTTCCCCTCCGGCGGGGGTGGACTCGTCTCGACCGCCGACGACTGGCTGGCCTTCGCCCGGCTGCTCCTCGCGGGCGGCACCGCGGCCGGGGGCCGCCGGCTCCTCTCCCGCGCCTCGGTACGGCAGATGACCACCAACCACCTCACCCGCCCGCAGCGCGAGATCGGCGCGCTCTTCATGGAAGGCCAGGGCTGGGGTTACGGCGCCCAGGTCGACATCGCGCCCACCGACCCCTGGAACGTCCCGGGCCGCTACGGCTGGACCGGCGGCACCGGCACCACCGGCCACCTCGTCCCCGCCACCGGCACCGTCACCCTGCTCCTCACCCAGGTGGCCATGGAGAACCCGACGCCGACCCCGCTGATGCGCGACTTCTGGCGCCGCACCGCTCAGTGAAGCAGCGTCCGGATCAACTCCTCGGCATCCCCGAGGAGTTGGACCTCATGTGCGCTCATGGTCGGATTGGCGGCCCGCCGCACCCGCGCCTGCGCAAGCCCTTCCCGCGTCACCCGGTCCGCGTTCCCGTCGAGCATCGCGACCAGCGTCTCGCGGGCCGGCTCCGCGTGGACCTCAGCGCCGACGGCGACCTGCGCGAGGATCACGGCGGACATGCCCCAGTCCAGACCGGGCGGCCCGTCCTCGGCGTTGGACCAGTCGATGACCTTCGGGCCGTCCGGGGTGAGCATCACGTTGTCCGGGTGCAGATCCAGGTGCAGTACGCGGACGCCCACGTCACCGGAACCCCGACCGGGCACGGCGTGCAACGCGCGCAGCAGTCCGGCAAGCACGCCACCACCCTCCCGCGCGCCGATCTCCCCCGCCTCGAACGCCGCCAGCATGGTCGGCCCCGAAAGCCGCTCCATCACCATCTCGGTCCGGCTCGCCGCCCGCACGGCCGGCGTCGGATATCCGTGCTCCCGCACGTACTCCATCACCGCCGCCTCGGCCGCCGCGTCCCCCCACCCGTCCCGATCCCGCCGCACCACCCAGCCCCGCTCCCCCTCCACCTCGAAGACATCCGCCGAACGCCCCGAACCGATCAGTCTCCCCGTCCGCATGGCTCCGAACCTATCCGCCGCCACAGCCGCTCCTCAGGCGATTCCTACGGGCCGGTACAGTAAGCAGGTCGTCATCACACCCGTACGCGGAGAAGCCGGTGCAATTCCGGCGCTGACCCGCAACCGTGAGCCACCCACAGGCGTGGCAAGCCGGATCGCCTCGTCCGGGACGTGACCGGCTCGTGCCACCGGCAGCCCGCCGGTGGCCGGCACCGTCGAGGGATACGGGGCCGGAGCCGCTCGGGGCCAAGCCTGCGCCCGGTGCTGCCCGGCTTCCGCAGGGAGAGTCATGCTTGTTCGCCGCAGCGCCGCGGTACTGGCCGCCACCGTAGTGATCGGTACGGCCCTGGCCCCGGCCGCCGTGGCCGAGGGCGCCTCGCCTTCGCCTGCCCCGGCGATACCCTCCGGCCTCTACGGCACCACCGACCCCACCTACGACGGTGTCTGGCGGCAGTCCCTCGCGCTGCTCGCCCAGCACACCGTCGGTGTGAAGCCCGCGGCGAAGGCCGTCGACTGGCTGGCCGGGCAGCAGTGCGCGAACGGGGCGTTCGCGGCGTACCGCGCCGACGCGTCGGCGAAGTGCGACGCCAAGACGATGGTCGACACCAACAGCACCTCGGCGGCCGTGCAGGCCCTCGCCGCGCTCGGCGGCCACGGCGGCGAGACGGACAAGGCCGTCGCATGGCTGAAGTCCGTACAGAACAAGGACGGCGGCTGGGGCTACACCGCGGGCGGCGCGAGCGACGCGAACTCCACGTCCGTGGTGATCGGGGCGCTGGCGGGGGTGGGCTTGAAGCCGAGCGATGTCTCCAAGGGCGGCAAGTCGCCGTACGACGCCCTCGCGAAGCTGTCGATCCCGTGCGGCGGGGCCGACGGGGGCGCGTTCGCCTACCAGCCGGACAAGAAGGGCAAGCTCGCGGCCAACGCGGACGCGACGGCGGCGGCCGTGGTCGGAGCCCTGGGCAGGGGCCTCGCCGGTGAACCCCTGAAGCCCGTGGCCGACCCCCTCTCCTGCGGGACCGCCGACAGCGCCGGGCAGGCGGCCCGGAACGGCGCCGCGTACCTCGTCAAGGCGCTCGCCAAGGACCAGCACCTCACGTCGACGATGCCCGGCGCCAAGGACCAGCCGGACTACGGCAACACGGCGGACGCGGTCGTCGCGCTCGCCACCGCCGGGCACGGCGACAAGGCGGCCGACGCGATGCGCTGGCTGGAGGCCCACTCCGCGCAGTGGGCCGAGCAGAGCGGACCCGCCGCGTACGCGCAACTCGTCCTCGCCGCCGACGCGGCGACGTTCGACCCGCGCGACTTCGGCGGCCGGGACCTCGTCAAGCAGCTCAACGCCACCGGCCCCGCGCCCGCGTCCCTCCCGGCCGAGCCCACGGCCTCCTCCTCCGCGTCCGCCGCGGAAGCCACGAAGAAGGACGACAGCGGCGTCAGCGTCTGGTGGATCATCGGCGTCGGTCTCGTCGGCGGCATCGGCATCGGTTTCCTGCTCAGCGCCCGGAACAAGAAGCAGCAGCCGTGAGCCGCCGTCGGACGTGCGCACTGGTCCTGTCCCTGCTCCTGCTCGCACTCGGCGGTGCGGGACAGGCCCAGGCCGTCGGCTACCGCTACTGGTCGTTCTGGGACCTGACCGACGGGAAGTGGACGTACGCGACGCAGGGCCCGTCGACCGCGCGGCCGTCCGACGGCGACGTGCAGGGCTTCCGTTTCGCGGTGAGCGCGGACTCGCAGGACGCCTCCAAACCGCGCGGCGACGCCGACTTCGCGTCCATCTGCGCGAAGACGCCCGCCCAGGCGGGCCACAAGCGGGTGGCCCTCGTCATCGACTCCGGCACGACCGAGGACGCCCCGGGCGGCGAGACGCCGCCCGCTCCGCGGACGGTCTGTGCCCGCGTCCCCGCCGACGCGACCACGGCCGAGGCGCTGGCGACGGTCGCCAAGCCCCTCCGGTACGACACCAACGCCCTCCTGTGCGCCATCGCGGGCTACCCCGGAACGGGCTGCGGCGACCAGGTCGCGACGTCGCACACCGCGCCTTCCGCCACCTCGAAAGCCAACGCCAAGGCCAACGCCAAAGCCGACGCCAAGTCCGAGCCGGACCGGCACGGCCCGTCGCTGGGCCTGCTCGCGGGAGTCGTCGCGGTCGCCGCGATCGGCGGGGCGGCGGTCTGGCAGACCCGCCGCCGCCGGCCCTGAGTACGGCGAGCGACGATGACACGCGCGCCGAAGGCACACCGTTCCAACGCCCTCCCCCCAGGAGCCTGGTGGATCTGGGCCCTGGGCCTGGGAACCGCCGCCTCCCGCACCACCAACCCCCTCCTGCTCGCCCTCCTCATAGCCGTGGCCGGCTATGTGGTGGCCGCCCGCCGGACCGACGCCCCCTGGGCCCGCTCCTACACCGCGTTCGTCAGACTCGGCATCGCCGTCCTCGGCATCCGGCTGGCGTTCGCCGTCTTCCTCGGCTCCCCCGTCCCCGGCACCCACCTCCTCATCACCCTCCCCGAACTCCCCCTCCCCCACTGGGCCCAGGGCATCCGTATCGGCGGCCGGGTCACCGCCGAGGGCCTGCTGTTCGCGCTGTACGACGGCCTGAAGCTGGCCACGCTCCTCATCTGCGTCGGCGCGGCGAACGCCCTCGCGAACCCGGCACGGCTGCTGAAGTCGCTCCCGGGCGCCCTGTACGAGGCGGGCGTCGCGGTGGTCGTCGCGCTGACGTTCGCGCCGAACCTGATCGCGGACGGCCGGCGACTGCGCGCCGCCCGCCGTCTGCGCGGCCGCCCCGACCGTGGGCTGCATGGCCTGCTGCACGTCGGACTCCCCGTCCTGGAGGGTGCGTTGGAGCGTTCGGTCGCCCTCGCAGCGGCGATGGACGCCCGCGGCTACGGCCGCACCGCCGAGGTACCGCCCGCCGTCCGCCGTACGACCACCGCCTTGACCCTGGGCGGTCTGCTCGGCGTCTGCGCGGGCACATACGGAGTGCTGACCGCCGAGGGTGGCACCTACGGCCTGCCCGTGCTGCTCGCCGGAGTGGCCGCGGCGCTCGGCGGGCTGTGGCTGGGCGGGCGCCGCTCCGTCCGCACGCGCTACCGCCCGGACGTGTGGGGCGTACGGGCCTGGCTGGTGGCGGGTTCCGGAGCCGCCGTCGCCGCCGGACTGATCGTCTCCGCCACGTACGACGCCGCGGCCCTGAGCCCTGGTGTCCTCCCGCTGACCGCTCCCGCCCTGCCCCTCTGGCCCGCGGCGGCGATCCTGCTCGGCCTGCTCCCCGCCTTCGTGGCCCCGACACCCCGCTCACGGGAACCCTCCACCCCCAAGGACCCCTCATGATCCGCTTCGAGGATGTCTCCGTGACGTACGACGGAGCTGTCGAACCCACCGTCCAGGGCGTGGACTTCGAGGTCCCGGAGGGTGAACTCGTCCTGCTCGTGGGGCCCTCCGGCGTCGGCAAGTCGACCGTGCTCGGCGCGGTGTCCGGTCTCGTGCCGCACTTCACGGGCGGCACCCTGCGCGGCCGGGTCACGGTCGCCGGACGGGACACCCGCACCCACAAGCCGCGCGAGCTCGCTGACGTGGTCGGCACGGTGGGCCAGGACCCGCTGTCCCACTTCGTGACGGACACGGTCGAGGACGAACTCGCCTACGGCATGGAGTCGTTGGGCCTCGCGCAGGCCGTGATGCGCCGCCGCGTCGAGGAGACCCTGGACCTCCTGGGCCTGGCGGACCTCCGCGACCGCCCGATCGCCACGCTCTCCGGCGGCCAGCAGCAGCGCGTCGCCATCGGCTCGGTCCTGACCCCCCACCCGCGGGTCCTGGTCCTCGACGAGCCCACCTCGGCCCTGGACCCGGCCGCCGCCGAGGAGGTCCTCGCCGTCCTGCAACGCCTCGTCCACGACCTAGGCACGACCGTCCTCATGGCCGAACACCGCCTCGAACGCGTCATCCAGTACGCCGACCAGGTCGCCCTGTTCCCGTCCCCGGGCGCCGCGCCGACGCTCGGCACCCCGTCGGAGATCATGGCCGTCTCCCCGGTGTACCCGCCGGTGGTGGACCTGGGCCGGCTGGCCGACTGGTCCCCGCTCCCCCTGACGGTGCGCGACGCACGGCGCAGGGCGGGGTCGCTGCGGGAGCGGCTCGCGGAACTCGTCCCGAAGCCGAGGACCCCGCAGCCGAGGACCCCGCAGCCGACAGTTCCGCGGGCGACAGTTCCGCAGCCGACAACTCCGCGGGCGACGGCCCCGGCCTCGATCGAAGCCCTCGCCGTCCGCCACGGCCGCGTCGAGGCGCTCCGGCGCGTCGACCTCACCACCGCCCCCGGCGAGATCATCGCGCTGATGGGACGCAACGGGGCCGGGAAGTCCACCCTCCTCGGCACGCTGGTCGGCCTGGTCCAACCGGCGGCCGGTTCGGTCCTGGTCGGGGGCGCGGTCCCGCACCGGACGGCACCACGGGACCTCGTACGCCGGGTGGGTCTCGTACCGCAGGAACCGCGCGACCTGCTGTACGCCGACACGGTCGCCGCCGAGTGCGCGGCGGCCGACGAGGACGCGGGGGCCGAGCCCGGCACCTGCCGGGCCCTGGTGTCCGAGCTGCTGCCGGACATCGGGGACGCCACCCACCCCCGTGACCTGTCGGAGGGGCAGCGGCTGGCGCTCGCGCTGGCCGTCGTCCTGACGGCCCGCCCCCCGCTCCTGCTCCTCGACGAACCGACCCGCGGCCTGGACTACGCGGCGAAGGCCCGCCTGGTCACGGTCCTGCGCGGCCTGGCCGCCGAGGGTCACGCGATCGTCCTGGCCACCCACGACGTGGAACTCGCCGCCGAGCTCGCGCACCGTGTCGTCGTCCTCGCGGACGGCGAGATCGTCGCCGACGGCCCCACGGCCGAGGTGGTCGTCGCCTCCCCGTCCTTCGCCCCCCAGGTCACGAAGGTGCTCGCGCCACAGCCGTGGCTCACGGTCACCCAGATCAGGGAGGCCCTCGCATGACGACACCGGAGGTCCGGGCCAGAGCCGTCCGCCTCGGCCCACGCTCCCTCGCCGCCCTCTGCCTCGTGAGCGCCGTCGGGGTCGCCGGGTTCGGCTGGCCGCTCTTCGCCGACCCCACCTCGCAGGTCGTCGCGCACGCGCAGGACGCGCCCTGGCTGTTCGCGGGGCTGCTGGTGATGCTCGTCGCCGTCGTCACGGCGACGATCTCCGAGTCCGGGCTCGGCCCGAAGGCGGTGGCCATGCTCGGAGTGTTGGCCGCGACCGGCGCCGCGCTGCGTCCGATCGGTGCCGGGACGGCCGGGATCGAGCCGATGTTCTTCCTGATGGTGCTGAGCGGCCGGGTGCTCGGACCGGGGTTCGGGTTCGTGCTCGGGTCCGTGACCATGTTCTCCTCCGCGCTGCTCACGGGCGGGGTGGGTCCGTGGCTGCCGTTCCAGATGCTGGCGATGGGCTGGTTCACGATGGGCGCGGGGCTGTTGCCGGGCCCCGACCGGATGCGCGGGCGCGGGGAACTCGCCCTGCTCGCGGCGTACGGGTTCTGCGCCGCGTTCGCGTACGGCACGGTCATGAACCTGGCCGGCTGGCCCTTCATGGGCGCACTGGCCTCGAACGTCGCCTTCGACCCGCACGCCGACGTGCCCGCCAACCTGGCCCGTTTCCTCGCCTACTGCCTGGCCACCTCCCTCGGCTGGGACCTGGGCCGGGCCGTCGTCACCGTCGCCCTGACCCTCACGCTCGGCGCGACCCTCCTCAAGGCGCTGCGCAGGGCGACGCGACGGGCCGCCTTTGAGACCCCGGTCACCTTCGAACCCCGGTGAGTGCGGCCCAGGTCACACCGTCCGGACGCGTGCCGTAAGCACCCGCGCACCTTCTGTCAGTCGCGGAGTGAAGCACCCCATAGGACCCACGTCACATACGAAGCGGGCTAGTAGCGCCAAAGGCGTGGCATGGACGCGTCGTCAACCCCTCCGACCTGGGGTTTGAGACCCAGGTCACACAAGGGACGTTTCCCTCGGATGCGACCACCACTAGTAAAAGGGGTCATTGCGGACGCCCCCTGAGCCTGTTTCTCTGGAGCAGTCGCCAGGCGCCACGAGCCCACCCGGGCCGCGGCGCCGATGTACGCCCCCACCACACGTCGTGTGGTCACGGCGCACCGCGACCGCCCTGTTTCCTAAGAGAGGTTCTCCGCGTGTCCGTCTCCTTCATCCGCAACATCGTCGCTTCCCCGAAGAAGGCCCTCACCACCGCCGCCGTGGCCGCCGCCGCCACCGGCATGGTCCTCGCCGCGAGCCCCGCTCAGGCCGCCACCGGCCAGGCCTCCTCCGCCCAGGCGATCGCGCACAAGATGATCCCGGACGCCGCGCAGTTCAGTGCCTTCAGCAAGATCGTCGAGCACGAGAGCGGCTGGAACCCCAGCGCCACGAACTCCGCCTCCGGCGCCTACGGCCTGGTCCAGGCCCTGCCCGGCGCGAAGATGTCGGCCGCCGGTTCCGACTGGAAGACGAACCCGGCCACCCAGATCAAGTGGGGGCTGGACTACATGAACTCCCGCTACGGCAGCCCGGCCGCCGCCTGGAACTTCTGGCAGGCCCACAACTGGTACTGAGCGGCCCACCGGTGACCACCGGAGCCACACGGCACCCGTATACGCGAAGGCGGCGGCCCCCCGATCCCCGGGGCCGCCGCCTTCGCCATGCCCACCGAACATCAAATCAATCGGCCCGCTCGGTCTACTCAGCTTGGTCGGTCTGCTCGGTCTGCTCAGCCTGCTCGGTCTACTCAGCCTGGTCGGTCTGCTCGGTCTGCTCGTAGAAGTGCTGCCGTCGGCCGACGAGCCGCTCGTACATCTTCCGCTGCGCGGCGACGTCGTCCTTGTTCTTCTCCAGCTCGTCGAGCCACTCCCGCTTGATCTGGTCCAGGAACGCGCGCCAGTCCCCGCTTCCCTGGGCCTTCCCCAGCTCCCGGAGCTCCACCAGGCGCTCGTTGCGCTTCAGCCCGCCGGTGCCGACCTTGTCCCCCTTGTGACCGTGCAGGACCGACTCGGGGTTGGCCGTGGCCTCGGTGGACCGGGCGTTGTGCACATAGCCGACCGGGCTCTCGGCGTGGGGCTTGATCGTCTCGATGCCGACCAGCAGGGAGCCGTCCTTGGCGGCGGTCGGCGGGGTGAGAATCAGCAGCATGTGGCCGTACGAGCCGTTCGGCAGGACCACGTCGCCGTTCCAGTCCTGCGACCCGAACCCGCCGCCGGAGATGTCCATGCCCATGAGCTGCGGACGCTCGGGCCCGACATGGGGCAGGGCCGGCGTCAGAAAGTTCGCGACGGACGCGCCGATGCCGCCCTTCTCCTGGAACTTGCCCGGCTCGCCCCCCTCCTTGTTCTTCTCGATGGCGGTGCGGTGCGTGGCGAAGTCGCGCTTGTCGACGAACCCCGCGCGTCGGCCCCGGTCCGTGACGCCCAGGAAGTCCGTCAACGACTGGGGCGACTCGCCCGCGCGCAGGGCGGGGATGCGGATGTTGACCCGGCCGCCGTGGGCGAGCGCCCGCACGACGTCGCCCTCGCGATAGTCGACGTGCGCGGCCACCTCCGCCCCCGGGTCGTAGGTCTTCAGTCCGTGCTGGAGCAGGAGCAGGACGGCGGTGAAGACGTCACGGGCCTTCGCGTCCTTCGCCGCGTGCTTCACCGTCTCGGCCTTGTCCGCGTCGGGGTGGAGGCGCTCGGACGGAAGTCCGGCCGGGTGCAGGGTGTCGACGGCGGTCTGCCGTATCTGCTCGTCCCGCTCGGCCCGCAGGGGCTGCTTCTCCTCGTCCGGGACCCCGGGAGCCTTGGTGGTCATGAAACGGCCGAGGGTGTAGTCCGGGGCGATCGGGGTGGGCGCGCCCGCCGGGCGCGTGCCCGGCGCGTTCTGCTGGAAGGCCAGGGTCGCGGCGAGGATGCGTTTGCCCGGAAGGTTCCTGAGCCAGTCCTTGTGGTCGCCCTTGATGTACTCCTCGGACTCCTCGAAGGTGCCGATACCCACCTTCGCGAGCCACTGGGGGTTCACCTGGGAGAGCGTCCTGATGTCCTCCAGGTCCTGGGCGCCGAACAGCTCGCCGCTGATCACCCGCCGCTCCAGGGTGCGCTTCAGGCGCGCGGGCCCCTCCGGCATCCAGTGCTCCGGCCACCACGTGCCCGGCGCCAGGGGGTTCACCTTCATCTTCGCCACGACGACATGGCCCTCGATCGACCGGCTCAGCCGCGTGATCACGGCCGCGCCCTGGTCCGCCCGGCCGGACTCCTCGGCGGCGGGAGGCGCGCTCGTGCTCGACTCCCCCACCCTCTGCACGGTCACGGACGCCGCCCGGTTGCCGGCCGTGCGCTGGATCGCCGTCATCTCGGCGGGCGTCCTGGGTGTGGCGTCCGAGACGGTCCTGGCCTGGTGGGGGCCCGGGGAGGCGGGGCGTGGCAGGGGCGCGGTACGTGCCGGTGATCCCGCCCGTGAGCGCCCGCCCTCGCCGTGCTGCCGCCTGTCCATACGTCTCCTCCACCCACCTCTTCATCTGCCGGGCCCCCGCCGTACGCCTGAGCGCCCGCTTCCGTTGCCCCCCGAGGCGTAAAGGGTCATGGTGACTCCGGGACACGCGCGCAGGGAAGGACACAAGGGGCAGCCCGCAGGACCCCACGGGCACGGCTGCCCCAGGGGCGCGGCGCGCCGGGCCCGTCCCGCTGACCGGAGGCCGTATGAGCACCGAGACGAAGAAGACGCACGACCCCGAGGCGCGCGGGGTGCGTCTGGTGGTGGTGCTGCTGTCGCTGACCGTGGTCAGCGGGCTGATCGACGCGGTGAGCTATCTCGGACTCGGGCACGTCTTCACGGCGAACATGACCGGCAACGTGGTGGTACTCGGCTTCGCCGCGGCCGGCGCCCCCGGCTTCTCGATCCCTCACACCTCGACCTCGCTGGCCTGCTTCCTGGTGGGCGCCGCGGTCGGGGGCCGGATCGCGGGGCGGTACGGCGGCGGCTCACGCAGGACCTGGGCGCGGGTCACACTCACCGCGGAGGCGGTGTTCGTGGGCATCTCCGCCGTGGTCGCCTTCGCCGCGCCGGGCGCGACCGCGACCGCCTACACCCTGATCGCCCTCACGGCCTTCGCCATGGGCCTGCGCAACGCGACGGTCCGCAAACTCGGGGTGCCGGACCTCACGACCACCGTCCTGACGATGACCCTGACCGGCCTCGCCTCCGAGTCCGCGGCCGGCGACGGCTCGGGCCACCGCTCCCCCCGCCGCACGGCGGCCGTCCTCGCCATGCTGGCGGGCGCGACGCTCGGCGCATGGCTGGTGATCCACCACGGCCTGGGCATCCCCCTGCTGCTCGCGGCACTGCTGGCGGGCCCCCAATTGGCCCCCTGCCGCACTGCCCGGCACGCCAGTGCGGCAGACTTGTGACTGATCACACTGTTTGGACCGTCC
>NZ_JBEYFS010000212.1:0-20951 GCF_040634475.1 Streptomyces sp. NPDC007095 | reverse complement strand
CATCGACGAGTTCGGCGAACTCCTCACCGCGAAGCCGGACTTCATCGACCTGTTTCTGTCCATCGGCCGCATCGGCCTGGCCGCCGCCTTGCACGCCGAGACCGCCCGGCCCTTCGTCCTGGACGGTCAGCCGCCCCTGCGGGCGATGGTGCTGCGGACCTCCGCGACCGAAAACGTCCTGGTGCTCACAGTGCACCACATCGCTGTCGACGCCTGGTCCTGGACGACGATCCTCGACGACCTCTCAACCCTGTACGAGGCGCGCCTCGGCTACGGCCCCGCGCCGGACAAGCCCGCCCTCCAGTACGCCGACGTGGCCGACCGGCAGCGCACCCGGCACGATTGCCAACGCGCCACCGAGCACCTGGACTGGTGGGCGGCGCGCCTGGACGACCTGTCCCCGCTGCGGCTGCCGGTCGACCGGCCACGCGGCCCGGAGATCGGCTGGGCGGGCGCGTCCGAACCGCTGGAGCTGCCCGCGGGGCTGGCCGTCAGGCTGCGGGCCGTCGCGGCCGAGCTGGACTGCACCCCGTTCATGGTGCTGCTCACCGCCTGGCAGGCCCTGCTGGCCCGGCTCGCTGGAACCGCGGACGTGCCGGTCGGCGTGCCGGTGTCCGGCCGCTCGCATCCCGGCACCGAGCGCATGGTGGGCTGCTTCGCGAACACGCTGGTGCTGCGCGGCGACCTGTCCGGTGACCCGACGGTCCGTCAGATGCTCCGGCGGACGCGGGACCAGGTGCTGGACGCCCTCGAACGCGCGGAGACGCCCTTCGAGGAGGTCGTGCGGCGGCTGCGTCCGGACCGCGACCCGGACTCCACACCGCTGTTCCAGACGATGATCAATGTCATCGAGCTGCCCGCCGCCACGGACAGGTTCGCGGGGCTGGCCGCTTCACCTGTCGACACGCCGCGGACCACGGCGCAGGTGGACCTGGCGCTGGCCCTGGTGGACGACGGCTTGGACCTCACGGGCTCGCTGACCTACCGGACCGGCTTGTTCGACCAGGCCACCGTGCGGCGCTGGGCACGCTGGTTCGTCGCGCTGCTCGACGACGTGCTCAGCGAGCCGGACCGGCCGATCCTCGAGCTCGACCCGCTGTCCGCGGGGGAGCGCGCGGAACTGCGCTCGGCCGCCACCGGCGCGCCGCTGCCGCAGGACCGCGCGGGCACGGTCGTCGGCGCCTTCCTCGATCAGGCTCGCCGCTGGCCGGACGCCGTCGCGGTGCTCGCCGCCGACGGCGCGACGAGCTACCGCGAACTGGACGAGTGGTCCTGGCGGGTGGCGGCCGCGCTGGCGGCACACGGCGTCGGACCGGGTGAACCGGTCGGGGTCTGCCTCTCCCGCGGCCGGCTGCTGCCGGCGGCGCTGCTCGCCGTCCTGCGAGCCGGGGCGGCCTATCTGCCGCTGGACCCCGAGCACCCGGCCGACCGGCTCGCCGGGCTGGCCGCAGACGCGGGCGTGCGCGTGGTCCTCTCCGGCGGCCCGGCCCTCTCGACGGCGGACGCCATGCCGGACGTCACCGTGCTCGACGTGGACGAGGCCGCCGCCGAGGGCCGACCGGCGACCGACCTGCCGGAACCGGATCCGCAGGAGGTGGCGTACGTCCTGTTCACCTCGGGCACGACCGGACGGCCGAAGGGCGTGCAGGTGACCCACGCGAACCTGGCCGCCTTCGTCGCCGCCTTGGCGGCCGTGCCCGGCATGGGGCCGGACGACGTCACTCTCGGCGTGGTGCCGTTCACCTTCGACGTCTTCGGCTACGAGCTGTGGGTGACCCTGGCCTCGGGGGCCTGCCTGGCGCTCGCGGACCGGGACAGCGTGGTGGACGGTCAGGCGCTGGCCGCGTGGATGGAGCGGACCGGTGTGACCGTCGCGACGGCGACGCCGACCACCCTGCGCCTCCTGATGGCGGCCGACTGGCCCGGCCGTCCCGCCCTCCGGGTGATCAGCATCGGCGAGGTACTGGACCCGGCGCTGGCCGGCGGCCTCGCGCAGCGGGTCGGCGAGCTGTGGAACGCCTACGGCCCCACCGAGACCACGATCTACTCGACCATCACTCGGGTGGACCAGCCGGTGGCAGACGCCGCGGTGCCGGTCGGCGGGCCGATCGCCGGCACCCGGGTGCATGTCATGGACCGGCGCGGGCGGCTTGCGTTCCCCGGCGGTATCGGTGAGTTGTGGATCGCCGGCGCGGGCGTAGCGCGCGGCTACCTCGGCGCATCCGACCTCACCGGGGAGCGGTTCGTCACCGGGCCGGACGGTGAACGGTGCTACCGGACGGGGGACCTCGTCCGGTGGCGCGGCCGCACGCTGGAGTATCTGGGCCGGACCGACGACCAGGTCAAGGTACGCGGGCACCGGATCGAACCGGGTGAGGTCGAAGCCGTGCTGCGAGGCCATCCCGACGTCGCCGACACCGTCGTCACGGTGGCCGGTCCTGCGGGAGGACAACACCTGGTGGGCCATGTCGTACCCCGGCACGGCGCCGTCCTCGGCGCCGCCGAGGTCGAGGCGTATCTGCGCGGCAGACTGCCCGAGTATCTGGTTCCGCGCCGGTGGTCGGTCCTCGACGCCTTTCCCACCACGGCGAACGGGAAGGTGGACCGCGCCGCGCTGCCCGAGCCCGGCCCGGCCGAACGGACGGCCTCGGCGCCGATGTCGACGATGGGGCAGCTCGTGGCGAAGGTCTGGGCCGGGGTGCTGCGCGTGGACGGCATTGGACCGGACAGTGATTTCTTCGCCTTGGGCGGCGACTCGCTGGCCGCCACCCGGGTGGCGGGCCGGCTGCACGAAGCACTCGGCCACCGAGTGGCGGTCCGGGCCCTGTTCGACCGGCCGGTTCTCGCGGATTTCGCCGACGACATGGAGCGGACGATGCTGCGGCGCCTTGCCACCGAAACGGGTGGTGAGCCGGAATGACCGATTTCGGCACGCCGTGCCACACATCTCCCGAGCGCGGGCGACAAGGACAAGGAATGCCGATTGGTCACACCATGGCGCCTCCCGTGATCATGGTGGGGTTCACCTGGGCGTCGGTGGCCTCCATCGGCGTGTTCCAGCCCGACGAATCGGTGATCCTCATCGAGGAGCCCGGCGTGGTCGGCGTGCGCGGGCTGCGCTCCGAAGTACGACGGGCGACGGTCATTCGCGAACTCGTTGCGTGGGACTACCACCTCGAGGGTGCCGCCGACGCGTTCTACAACGCTCACCCCGATCTGGCGCCGGCCGCGATAGCCCCGGTGCTGGAGGACGCCACCCTGTTCGCCGCACGCCTTGCCGAGCGCTACGGGCTTCCCGGCGCCGGACTGGGCGCGGCCCGGCTGCTGCGCGACAAGTCGCTGCTGCGCCGGACCACCCGGGCGGCCGGTATCCCCAACCCCGAGTCCCAGGAGGCCGAGAACCCGCGACAGGTCAGGGAGTTCATGACGGATCACCCTGGCCCGGCGGTTCTCAAGCCGGCCCTCGGGCAGGGGTCCGTCGGCGCCCGCGTCCTCCAGTCCGCGGACGAGGCGGACGGCGTCTGGGCCGAGTGCGTCGCCGAGTACGCCGCGCTGTACGGGCATCGCCGGGTGCCGGGCCGGACGGCTCCGGTGCGGATGCTCGTGGAGCGGTACCTGCGCGGGCCCGAGTACAGCGTGGAGTTGCTGGTGTCGGACAGCCAGGTGCTGTTCGGCAACGTGACCGGCAAGGACCTCTACCCCGGGCCCCGGCCGGTCGAGCGCGGGCACCTGGTGCCCGCCGACATCCCCGCGGATCTGGAAACGCTGCTGCGCGAGCAGACCGAGCGGGTCGTGCGCGCGGTCGGCTTCGGCACAGGTGCGGTCCACTGCGAGTGGATCGTCGAGGCCGGCACGCCTCACCTGGTCGAGTGCGCCGGACGCCTGCCCGGGGACGCCATCGTGGAACTGATCGAGTGGGCCTACGACGTGGAGTTCCTGCGCGCGTTCTGGGCCCTGCTCGCAGGCGAACCGCCGACGCGCCCGCTGCGGCGGCGTGCGGGACAGGCCGCGGCCATCCGCTTTCTGTACACCGGGCCCGGCGTGATCGAGAACGTCGGCGGTCTGGCCGCGGCCTACGCGGTGCCGAGCGTGATCACCTGCAAGGTTCTGGTGGAGCCCGGCGCGCCCGTCCGCGAGCTGCGCAGCTCCCTGGACCGCGTCGCCTTCGCCATCAGCTGTGCGGCGACGCCGGGCGAAGCCGTGCGCCGGGCGGAGGAGGCGATCGGCCGCCTGGAGATCACGACGCGGCCGGAGACCGCCCCGCCCGGACCCCCGGATGACCAACGCCCTCGCGACAAGGGCTTCAGCGGCGCCACCAGCCGCACATCGACCATGAGTGGCACAGAATGAGGAGAAACCCGATGGGAGCCGAAGTCCTCGGTGACACATCACGCTCGACGACGCCCGACGTACAGGCGCGCTCCCGCGAGATCCTTGAGCAACGGCTGGCCGCAGCGCTCGCCGCGCCCGCAGACACCCTGCCACGCAGGCCCGACCCCTCCGCGCCGGTTCCGCTGTCGGCCGCCCAGTCCCGCCTGTGGTTCCTCGAACAACTCGGAACCAGCGGTGCGGCCTTCCACGCCCGCCTCGTCCTCCGGCTGCGCGGCGCCCTGGACGAAACGGCTCTGCTCGGTGCGGTCCGCGACCTGGCGCGGCGCCACGAGGTCCTGCGCGGCCGGATCGAGGAGCACGGCGGACATCCCGTCACTCTGGTCGGCGACGCCGCGGATGTACCCGTGCTGACCGCGGATGTTCCGCCGGCTCAGTGGGAGGCGGCGCTGGCCGCGGAGTCCGACCGGCCTTTCGACCTGTCGAAGCAGCCGCCCATGCGGGCCGCGCTCTTCCGCGGCGGTGACGAGTCGGCCCTGGCACTGACGTTCCACCATGTCGCAATCGACGGCTGGTCCCTGGGACTGATCGGTGCCGAACTCCCCGCCCTGTACGCGGCCAGGCGGGGGCTCGGTGAGGCCCCGCCGCTTCCGCAGCAGCACACGGACTACGCCGCCTGGCTGGCCGACCGGCCAGAGCAGCCCGAGGCCGTGGACTGGTGGGAGGAGCGGCTGACCGGGCTCGCCCCCCTGCTGAATCTGCCGTCCGACCGGCCACGGCCCGCGGTCGCGGGCCCGGCGGGCGGCGAAGTCACTCTGGCGATCGCCGGCGACCGCGCCGAACAGGTCCGCGCGGTTGCCGGGCGGGCCGGCTGCACGCCGTTCATGGTGTTTCTCGCGGCGTGGCAGGCCCTGCTGTCCCGCATGTGCGCCACGACGGACGTCCCGGTGGGTGTGGTGGAGGCGGGCCGCCGCCGTCCTGGCACGGACGGGATGGTGGGCTGCTTTGTGAACACCGTCGTCATGCGGACCGACCTGTCCGGCGACCCGACCGGGGCGGAGTTGCTCCGGCGGGTCCGGCAGGTGGCACTCGACGCGTACGGCCATGCCGACGTGCCGTTCGAACAGGTGGTGTCGCGGCTGCGGCCCGACCGCAGCGCCACATCGGCCCCGATCGTCCAGACGCTGTTCAACTTCATCGTCCTGGACCAGGAGGCGCCGGCGTTCCCCGGACTCGACGCGACCGCGATGAGCAGACCTGCACCCGCCGCCAAGTCCGACCTCCACCTCACGCTGGCCGAGGGACCGGCCGGCTTCACGGGCACGCTGAACTACCGCAGCGACCTCTTCGACGAGGAGACCGTACGGCGTGTCACCTCGTGGTACCAGAGCCTGCTGGCGTACATGCTCGATGACGTCGACAGGCCGGTCGGCGCCGCCGAGCTGGAGCCCACCGCCGGGTCGGTGCTGCGCGGCCCGGTACGCGAGAGGGTCGCCGAAACCCTGCACCCCCGCGTGGAACGCTGGGCGGACCGCGCCCCGGACGCGCTCGCCGTGGTGGCTCCGGACGGCCGACTCACGTACGGCGAGCTGGACCGTGCAGCCAACCGGGCCGCCCACGCGCTGCTCGCCGCGGGCGTCCGCCCGGACGAGCCGGTCGGTGTGCTGCTGGAGCACTCGGTGGCGCTGCCCGCCGCCCTGCTGGGCGTCCTCAAGGCCGGTGGGGGATACCTGCCCCTGGACGCCGGCCACCCCCCGAGCCGGATCGCCTCGATCCTGGAGACCGCGGGTGTCCGCACGGTGGTCACCGTGCGGGAGTTCGCTCAGGCCGTCGAAGGAGGCAGCCGGCGGGTCGTGTTCCTCGACGATCCCGCGACGCTGAAGGACCTGCCGGAGCACCGGCCCGACGTGCCGGTCAGTCCCGGCTGCCTGCTGCACGTCATCTTCACCTCCGGCTCCACCGGTGCGCCCAAGGGCGTCGCCGTCGAGCACGCCAGTGTGACCGACTACCTGGACGGCATCCTGGACCTGCTGGGCGGCGACGTCAGCGGCGGCACGTTCGCCGTGATGTCCACCATCGCGGCCGACTTCGCCCACACCTGCTTCCACGCGGCCCTCACCACCGGGGGCACCGTCCACTTCGTGGCCCGCGAGACGGCCATGGACCCCGTGGCGCTGGCCCGCTACCTGGTCGACAACCCCGTCGACGTCATCAAGCTCGTGCCGAGCCACTTCGAACTGCTGGCCGCGCACGGCGACCTGGCCGCCGTACTTCCGCGGAAGCTGCTGTTCTTCGCGGGTGAGGCGTTGCCTTGGTCGATGGTCGAGCGTGCCCGGGCCGCCAACCCCGGGCTGAGGGTGCAGAACCACTACGGGCACACCGAGTCCACCATGGTCCGCATGGTGTGCGATGTCGACGACGTTCCGCCCCGGACGCGGACCGGCTTCGTCCCGGTGGGCCGCCCGGTGGCCAACACCGTCGGTTTCCTGGCGGACCGGGAGGGCCGCCCGCTGCCTCCGGGCATACCCGGTGAGCTGCTGGTCGGCGGCCCCGGGGTGGCCCGCGGCTACATCGGGGCTCCCGCTCTGACTGGCGAGCGGTTCGTCACGGTGGACGGGCAGCGCCTGTACCGCTCCGGGGACGTCCTGCGGATACGCCGCGACGGCTGGGTGGAGTTCCGCGGCCGGGTGGACGACCAGGTCAAGGTACGCGGCTACCGGGTCGAACCGGGCGATGTCGCCGAAGCCATCCGGCGGCTGCCGGGCGTCGCCGAAGCGGTGGTCCTGCCCGCCGACGCGGGCGGTCGCCAGGAGCTCGCGGCCTGGCTGGTACCCCGGCCCGGGAGTCGTCTCGATGTCCGCCGGGTCCGATCCGGGCTGCGGGAGCACCTGCCGGAGTACATGGTGCCTGCCTCCCTCATGGTGCTCGACCGTTTCCCTCTGACCCCGAACGGCAAGATCGACCGGACCGCACTGCCGCGGCCCGAAACCGGTGACGCCGAGGAGCGGGTGCTGCCGCGCACAGCGAGCGAGCACCGCTTGGCCCAAGTGTGGGCCGGGGTCCTCGGGCTTCCCGAGATCGGGATCGACGACGACTTCTTCGCGCTCGGCGGGGACTCCTTCGCCGCGGTGCGCGCCGTACGGGCCTGCGACCCCGGCCTGCGGGTGATCGACATGTTCACCCGTCCCACCGTCCGCGAACTGGCGGCGCACCTCGACGGGGCGGGCTCCGGACAGGGACGTCTGCTGCACCGGCTGACCGGCACACCGCATGCCACGGCGACCGTGATCTGCCTTCCCTACGGCGGTGGTTCTGCGGCCGTCTACCAGCCGCTCGCGGCGGCGCTGCCGGACGACCTGGCCGTACTCGCGGTCGAACTGCCGGGACACGACCCGGCCCGGCCCGCCGAGGAGTTCCTGTCGCTCGACGAACTGACCGACCGGCTCGCCGAAGAGGTCGCCGAGACCGTGACCGGGCCCGTCTTCGTCTACGGCCACTCCGTGGGAGCCGCGGCCGCGGTCGCGTTGGCCCGCAGGCTGGAGGCCCGAGGGCACGCCGTGCTCGGGGTGACTGTGGCGGGCAACTTCCCCTCCGCGCGGCTACCGGGACGAGCGGCCGCCTGGGCCAACCGCGTCCTGCCGGTGGAACGCTGGGCGTCCAACCGCCACTACCGCGACATCCTGCGGTCCACCGGCGGCATCCTGGACGACATGGACGAGGCGGCGACAGAGACCGCGCTGCGGGCCATGCGCCACGACGCCGCCGAGGCCCGGGCCTGGTTCGGACGGGAACTGGCGGCGCCGCCTGCCCCCTTGTCGGCGCCGATCCTGTGCGTCGTCGGCGAGGCGGACCACTCCACCGAGCTGTACCAGGAGAGGTACCGGGAGTGGGAAGTGTTCGCGGACCGGATCGAACTGGCCACCATCCCCAGGGCCGGCCACTACTTCGTCCGGTACCAGGCCGCGGCCCTCGCTGCCATCCTCAGTGACCGGATCACGGCCTGGACCGCCGGGCGCCTGCCCGAGCGGCGCGGCGCGGCGCGGGTGCGCCCCTCCGGCCTGCGGGCGTTCTACACCGTGGCGGCAGGGCAGTTCATGTCCATGCTGGGCAGCGCCCTCAGCATGTTCGCCCTCGGCGTGTGGGCCTACCAGCGCAGCGGCCGGGTCCTCGACCTGGCTCTCGTCACGATGCTCGCGACGGTGCCTGGACTGGTGGCGACCCCGGTCGGCGGCACGGTCGCCGACCGGGTGGACCGCCGCCGCGTCATGCTCGCCGCGGACAGCGTCAGCGCGCTGGCGATGACGGTGCTCGCCGTACTGGTGGCTACCGGGCGGCTTTCGCTGCCCGCTGTGTGCCTGCTGGTGGCCGTCACCTCGATCGCGTCGTCCTTCCACCGGCCCGCCTATCTCGCCGCCACCGCCCAGTTGGTGCCCAAGCCCTACCTGCCGCAGGCCAACGGCTTGGTGGGGCTCGGCATCGGATTCGCCGGCGTCGCCGGACCTCTCCTGGGCGGCGCGCTCGTGGCGGTCGCGGGCCTGTCCGGGGTGGTCATCGTGGGCTTGTGCGCCTACGCCGCAGGTATCGGGACCCTGATGGCGGTCCGCTTCCCCGACCGGCTGTTCCGCACGCAGCGCGAATCCTTCACCAAGGCGCTCACCGGCGGCTGGCGCTTCATCGTGCGGCGCAGGCCGCTGCTGTGGATGATCGGCTTCGCCGCGGTGCTCAACCTCTTCGCCTCGGTGATGTTCGTCGCGGTGCAGCCGATGGTCCTGTCGTTCACGGGAGTCCCGGAGCTCGGCCTGGTGACCACCGTGGGCGGACTGGGCGCGGTGGCGGGCGGACTGCTGATGCTGCCGTGGGGTGGCACCCGGCGCCGGGCGAACGGCATGATCGGCGCCACCCTCGGAGTGGGCGCCGGCACCATGCTGATGGGGCTTCACGCGTCACTGCCCGTAGTGGCGGCCGGGCTCGCGCTGCGGATGGCAGCCATGGCCGTGATGAACGCCCACTGGCTGTCGATCATCCAGGTCAAGGTGGGACAGGAGCTGCAAGGACGGGTCCTCTCCACCAACCTCATGCTCGCGCTCGCCACCCAGCCGGTGGGTTTCCTCGCGGCGGGTCCGCTGGCCGACGGCGTGTTCGCCCCGGCTCTGCGTGAGCACTCCGTGCTGAGCGCCGTACTGGGCAGCGGCCCCGGCCGCGGGATGGCCCTCCTGATGATCGTGTGCGGGCTCTGCATCGTCGTCTGGGGCACCCTCGCCCTGTGCTTCCGCCCGCTCCGTCGACTGGAGGACGATCTGCCCGACGCGACTCCCGATGCCGAGACCGCCCCCGATCTGGACGCCGTCCAGGAACGCGCGGACCGGCGGTTCGCCGCCGCCCACAGCGCGGAATGAGGCTGGGGGACGGGATTATCACCAGGTTGAAGGCGACGTCGGACAGTTTCTGGTGTGCCCTCGCCGGTACATCACGCAGCCTGGTGGCGACCACGGGTGCCGGTCGCTGGCGTTGTCATCGCGGTCAGGGTTCCAAGCTGGGCTGTGCAGCTGGTTCGCGTCCGTCCGTCAGACGGATCGCGTCGCTAGCGTGAGACGTGACGAACCCCCGTCGGCTTCTGCCGACGGGGCTTCGCGTGTGGCGACGGGCCGCATCGCGAATACACATTGCCTCCAGCAACGGAAGTTGTGGTGATGTACCCACTGTCCTTCCGGCGTCGAACCGACGATGCACAGAACCTGGCCAAGTGCATGAGCGGTAGGCCACGTCAATCTTCGAGATCCGGAGCACCAGCCTGGGGGCGTCCTCCTGATCCTAGCGCGGCGGCGAAAGGAGCTCTGTGGGCATTGATGGTCGACATGTGCCCTTGTTCTATGCACTCGCAGTCATCAACGGGCGTATGGTCGCCGTCGCCGGTCGGGTTCGCACACAGCCTTTGATGCGTCGTGTTGGGCGGGAGACTTGGTGGGTGCTGTCCCGGGTCCAGGGTCTGACTCATGAGAGGTCTGACCGTGGTGTCTTTCTCACACAGCGTCGGCCGTTGGCCGGGGGTGGTGCGTTGTCGGTGCCGGGCTGGCGGGGCGTGTTCGGCGAAGCGTGTCTGCCGGATCAGCAGTTCGGCCAGGTCGGTTGCGGCCCGCTTGCCGGGCAGCGGGCGCAGGCGGGCGATGGCCTGCTCAACTCGGCTGTCCTGAGCAAGCAGCCAGGCGATGGTCAGCTCGCGGCGGCCGCAACGCGGGTCTGGCGGAGCATCTCCTCGTGGCCGCAGTTAGGACACTCCCCGGTGAGCAGGCCGGGCCGTTCGAAGGCCCTGAGGTAGTCGAACAGCAACCCGTAGGAGTGGAACCAACTCATGTGGCAGAAGCCGCACTGTGGGTCGGGAAAGCCGACCTGGACAGCGAACTGCGCGCACACCGGGCACTCGACGACGCTGTCCGCCACCGGGGCCAGCTCCGCGCGGATCTCCTTGTGACGCTGCTTCAGGTAGGACGTGATGGTGCCCAGTCGGGCCCGGATCACGGCCAGGTCCCGCTGTACGAGCTTGTCCTCATCCACGCCCAGATCGGGCTGGAGCTCGGCGGTGAAGAACTCCATGAGGAAGGTGAGCACTTCGGCGGCGCGGGCCTCGACGGCAGGGGCGGAGGTGGTCAGCCCATAGTGCTGCAATGCGTTGCGGGACTTGGTCAGCACGCCGAGCGTCTTCACGGCCTTGTCTGCGATGGTGAGGCCGGCGATGCCCACCAACCGGTCGAGTGCGGCATCGGTGGTACAACTCTCGAAGTCACCGGACTCGAACCGCGCGCGGGTGGCGGCACCGGGGTTCTTGAAGACTTGGGACCAGTGCTCGCGTTGCAGGCGGGCCTTGAGGAGTACTTCGACGGCGGCCTGGAGGTGCAGGATCGCGTACTTCAGGTCCCGAGGCTCGGGTGGATCGCCGTGGGTGAGGTGGTCGGTGACGCTAAGGAGGTAGTCGATGCCGTTCTGGACCGGCGGGAAGTCGACGTCTGGCTGGCCGCCGAGGGGTTCACGGCGGTTCCGGGGTCTGTTGGTGTTGTGGTCGTGGAGCCGAAGTCGTGGACAGTGACGATGTTCGGGTGGGCGAGGCCGCCGACGACTGCAGCCTCGCGGGCGAACCGGGCCACCTGCCGGCTGCTGCCCGCGTCACCGGTGAGCACCTTGACCGCCACATGCGGTCGATCTTGGGGTCGTGTGCTGCCCAGACCTGTCCGAACCGCCCGCACCGATCGCCTCGATCAGCCGGTAGCGCCCGTCCAGTACGGTCCCTTCCTGCACGGCTCCCCCTTTTCGGCGCTCACCGCTACGCACGGTGTACCAGGCGTGTACCCGTCACGCTACGCCGAAGGAACCTGCCAAGGCAGGCGTCTATCGGCGGCCGCCGCCGTCGCGGGTGAGGTGATGGGAGAGGATGTCCCGCCTCGCCTGGTGGGATCCGGCGGCGAACACTCGGCATCCGGCTTGGCGTGGCACACCGGGCAGGAGATGTTCATCAGCCGGTAGTAGGGCACCCTGCTCGCAGTCCCCCGCTCGGTGCGCTGGTCTTCCGCGCGTCGGGCGTGCTTGGCCTTCGTGGCCGCTTCGCGTTCCTTCAGGATCGGCGCGATCCGCTCGTCATGGCCGTGCTCCCGCTGAACCGCCTCGCCGCCCAGCTTGCCCGGGTCGGTGCAGTCCTGGCCGGCCTTCGCGCCGCAGAGGGGACAACGGCGGCGGATCCAGAACCGTCGGGCGACCTTCTGAGAGGGCTCTGGACGCGGGGGCGTTCCGACGTCCTGAGTCGCCGGTCGCCGCAGTGGTCCGAGGCATGACCGAGAAGTGGTGAAGTCGTGGTGAGCGGTGGGACCGAGGCCCGCTATGTTCGGTGCGATCATCCGAGATTTGGAGCGGGCGTGCAGAAGACAGATGAACGGGCCGTGGGGACGGACGCGCCGTCCACGGAAGCGGAGGCGGCTGTCGCAGTTCCCGCGGCGGAGGCGAGTGCCACCGGCGCCCGGCGCGACTGGCCCCGCCACTGGCCCCTTCTGCTCGGAGCGTGCGCCCTGTCCGGGCCGGTGCTCTACGTCCTCGGCCGGTGGATGGACCAGCCGGCCATGCAGGCCTGGCGGACCGTCTGCCTCGCCGTCACCGTGCAGGCGCTGCCGTTCCTGCTGCTCGGCACGGCGCTGTCCGGCGCGATCAACGCGTTCGTACCGGCGCAGGTGTTCACCCGGGTGCTGCCCCGGCGGCCCGTGCTCGCCGTCCCGGTCGCCGGAGTCGCCGGAGTCGTCCTGCCCGGCTGCGAATGCGCGTCGGTGCCGGTCGCAGGCAGCCTGATCGGCCGGGGTGTCACCCCGGCCGCCGCGTTCGCGTTCCTGCTCTCGGCGCCCGCCATCAACCCGGTCGTGCTGACCGCCACCGCCATCGCCTTCCCCGGCCACCCCGAGATGGTGCTGGTCCGGCTCCTCGCCTCGCTCGCCACCGCCGCGGTGATGGGCTGGCTGTGGCTCTTCCTGGGCCGCGAGAAGTGGCTCAAGCCTGCCGTACGGCACACCGGGCACCAGCCCGAGCAGAGCCGCCTGCGGGAGTTCCGGCGCGGTTTCCAGTACGACTTCCTGCACGCGGGCGGCTTCCTGGTCCTCGGGGCCATGGCGGCGGCCACGTTCAACGTGGCGGTCCCGCGCACCGTGCTCGACGCGTTCTCCGGCTCGCCCTGGCTGTCGGTGCTGTTCCTGGCGGCACTCGCCATCCTGCTCGCGGTGTGCTCCGAGGCCGACGCGTTCGTCGCGGCCTCGCTCACCGGCTTCTCGCCCGTCGCCCGGCTGACGTTCATGGTCGTCGGGCCGATGGTCGACCTGAAGCTGATCGCCCTTCAGGCAGGCACCTTCGGCCGGGCCTTCGCGGTCCGTTTCTCCACGGCCACGACGGTGGTCGCGATCCTGTGCAGCGCGCTCATCGGAGGAGTCCTGCTGTGAGACGCCCCTTCCAGGTGACCCTGCTCGTCCTCAGCGGCCTCGGCCTGCTGCACGCCTCGCTCTTCACCGACCTGAGCCTCAGGTTCGTCAAGGAGGGGATGCGTCCGATGCTGGTCGCGTCGGGGGTGCTGCTGCTCGTGCTGGGCGTGGCGGAGACGTGGTCGAACCAGAAGCCGGACAGCGGCGAAGCCGCCGACAGCCACAGCCACAGCCACAGCCACAGCCACAGCCACAGCGACGGTCACGGACACGACCACTCCACCGTGCCGCGCATCGCGTGGCTGCTGTTCCTCCCCGCGTTGAGTCTGCTCTTCTACGCCCCGCCGGCCCTCGGCGCGTACACCGCCGCGCGCGAGGCGCCCAAGGTCGTCACCGAGCAGCGGTACTTCGAGCCGCTGCCCGCGACCTCGCCCGTCCCGCTGACGCTCACCCAGTTCACCAGCCGGGTGCAGCAGGACCACAAGCGGGACATCAGGGACCGCAGCATCCGGATGACCGGTTTCGTCACACCCGGCAAGGGGGGCGACGGCTGGTACCTGACCCGGATCATCTTCAACTGCTGTGCGGCGGACGCCCAGTCCGTCAAGGTACGGATCCACGGGGCGGCGGCCCTGCCCGCCGACACCTGGGTGACCGTCACGGGAACGTGGCACCCCGGCGGGACGCTGGGCACGAGTTCCGCCCCGGCCGCGCTCGACGCCCGTACCGTCAAGAAGGTCGCCAAGCCGGTGAACGCCTACACGGACGCCCTCCCGTTGTTCTAGGCCGGCCGTTGTTCCAGGCCGGCCGTACCAGACCCACGTCATAGGCGAAGATCACCGCCTGGACCCGGTCCCGTACGCCGATCTTGGCGAGGACGCGGCTGACGTGGGACTTGACGGTGGACTCGGCGAGGGAGAGACGGTCGGCGATCTCGGCGTTGCTCCAGCCGGAGGCGATGGCGGTGAGGACCTCGCGTTCGCGGTCGGTGAGGGCGTCGAGCCCGCGCTCCTGCTCGGGGGTGTGCCCCGGTCGTCGCTGGGTGTAGGCGTCGATGAGTTTGCGCGTCAGACCGGGGGCGATGACCGCGTCCCCGGCGGCCACCGCGCGGATACCGGCGACCAGTTCGTCGGGCAGCGCGTCCTTGAGGAGGAAGCCGCTGGCCCCGGCGCGCAGCGCGGCGTAGGCGTACTCGTCGAGGTCGAAGGTGGTCAGGACCAGGACGCGGGAGCGGCCGCCGGACGCCACGATGCGGCGGGTGGCCTCGATGCCGTCCATGCCGGGCATCCGGACGTCCATCAGGACGACGTCGGGGCGCAGTTCGGCGGTCATGCGGACCGCCTCACGTCCGTGGGTGGCCTCGCCGACCACGGTCAGATCGGAGTGCTGCTCCAGGAGCATGCTGAAGCCGAGGCGTTGCAGGGCCTGGTCGTCGACGATGAGCACGGTAGTCATGCCGGATGGTTCTCCGTGGGAGCGGTGGTGGGGATCAGGTGGGCACGGACGGTCCAGCCGCCCCGCTCGCGCATGCCGACCAGGCCGCGTACGTCGTCCTGGGCGCCGTCGGCGTGCGGGGTGCGGGGCGGGCCGGTGTCGTCGACGGTGAGACAGACGCGGTCGCGGTCCGCGGCGACGGTGACGTGCACGGTGGTGTCGGGTGCGGCGTGCTTGAGGGTGTTGGTCAGCGCCTCCTGGACGATGCGGTAGACGGCGAGCTGGATACCGGGGGCGGGGCCCGTCAGGTCGCCTCCGGTGCCAGGGTGACGGTGGGGCCCGCGGCCCGGGCCCGTTTCCAGGAGGGCGGCCAGGTCGGCGAGGCCCGGCTGGGGGGGCGAGCGGGGTGTCGCCCGGCTCTGCTTGGCAGAGGTCCGGGCCAGCAGCGCGGGCAGGGCGGCCTTGAGGGCTTCCTCCCGCCACCGGTCGGCCTGGAGGTCGATGCCGTTGGGGCTGATCGCCGGGGCGCACAGAGCTTCGAGCACCGTCTTGAGGGCTTCCTTGGGGAGGTCCTCGCTCATCGCAAGATCCCGCCACAGCGGGTAGCCCGGCTAATGACGTCCTGGACCCCGGCGACTTTCCGCCAGCTGACACGGACCAACCGGCTGCTCGTCGAATTCGACACCGATCCGGACCGGGCCATGTTCGCCACCTGCTGCTATCTGGTGATCGACCCCGCCGAGGGGACGGTCGAAGCCTGCACAGCGGGCCATCCGGCACCTGCCCTGGTCGCTCCAGGTGAGCCACCGCGCCTCCTCGACATCACCAGCGGCCTTCCGCTGGGTGTCGACCCGCAGGCCCGGTACGCGACCAAGCTGACACCAATCCGCCCTGGCAGCGTGCTGGCGGTCACGACCGACGGTCTTCTGGAAGCGGCGGAGGGAGACATCGACGCGGGCATCGAAGCATTCCTGGCAGGGCTGGAAAGAGCCACGACGGCCGACCTCGAGGTCCTGGCAGACGAACTCCTCGCCGGGGTACGGCGGACACCGCGCCACAGCGACGACATCGCCCTCCTGCTGGCCCGCCTCAACGCTCTCGCAGCGCACTGAGGACCACCTGCACTTCATGTCCATCGAGCGCCACTCGCAAGTGATGCACATTGTGTCCACCGTGACCGGCCGGGTCGCGGCGGGTCGTACCGCCTTCGACGTGCGATCAGGGCCTGCTTCCCGGTCGGCACGCTCTCCGGCGCGCCCAAGCCGCGTGCGATGCAGATCATCGACGAACTCGAGCCGTCCAGGCGGAGGTTGTACAGCGGCTGCGCTGGCTATCTCGACTTCGCCGGCGACTCCGACACCGCCATCCGTACGGCGCTGTTGCGGGGCGGCACGGCGTACGTCCGGGCCGGAGTCGGCATTGTCGCCGACTCCGACCCGGTCGCGGAGGACAACGAGTGCCGCAACAAGGCGGCCGCCGTCCTCCGCGCGGTGCTTACATGCAACAGGCTTACCTCATAGCGCCGTTCAGCCCGTGAAGGCCGCCGTGCCGTTCGGGACACCGAGGCCGGTCGGGCCGTCGTACCCGGTGGTGCCGGTGCACAGGTACGAGCCGGAGCAGCTGCCGTTCGAGCCGCTGGTCACGTCGTACAGTGCCGAGGTGTGGGCGTAGGGGAACGACGCCGGGTACGAGCCGGAGGACGGGGCGCCCGCCAGCGCGTAGGTCGCCGCGATCAGCGGGGCCGAGGCGCTGGTGCCGCCGAAGACCATCCAGCCGGTGGCCTGCCGGTAGCTGTCGTAGACCGCGACGCCGGTGTTCGGGTCGGCGACCGCGGAGACGTCCGCGACGGTCCGCTTGGCGCAGCCGCTGTCGGTCTGCCAGGTGGGCTTGGCGTCGTACGAGGAGCAGCCGGAGCCCGCCCCGCTCCACACCGTGTCGGTCCAGCCGCGTGTGGTGGACGAGGTCTTCAGGGACGTACCGCCCACGGCCGTCACGTACTTGGACGCGGCCGGGTACTCGGCGCCGTAGCCGTTGTCGCCGGAGCTGACGGTGATGGCGACGCCGGGGTGATTGAAGTACGACGAGTCGTAGGTGGAGTCGCTGGAGGACTCGCTGCCGCCGTAGCTGTTGGAGACGTACTTGGCGCCCAGGCCGACAGCGGTGTTCACGGCCGTGCCGAGGTTCGTCATGGTCGCCGAACTGGCCTCCACCAGAAGGATCTTGCAGTTCGGGCAGGCCGCGCTGACCATGTCGAGGTCGAGGGATATCTCCTCGGCCCAGCCGGAGTCACCGCGCGGATAGCTGGTGCCGCCGGTCTGGTTGACCTTCTTGAAGCAGCCGTTGGCGGTGGTGCAGGCGGACAGGCCGTACTGTGAGCGGTAGACGGCCAGGTCGGCCTCGGCGTTCGGGTCGTCGTACGCGTCGACGATGGCCACGGTCTGGCCCGAACCGCCGCTGGAGGAAGGCAGGTTGTACGCGGACTGCAGCGAGGCGGGGCCGTAGCCCGATGGGGCGGCGGCTGCCGTCAGGTCGCTCTCGGCGTGCGCGGACTTGGGGGTGCCCGCGGTGACGTGCAGCGCCTTGCACGCCATCACGTTCTTCTGCGTCGGGGTCGCACAGGAGTGGGCGACGGTGACGCCGTTCGACGACGGTGAGGCCGAGGGCGCCGCCTGGCCGGCCGGGGCTGCCAGGGCCAGAGCAGCCGTGGCCAAGGAGGCCACGGCGGTGAGAGAAACGGTTCTGCGCAACGTACTTCCTCCGAGAGGTGGGTGAACCGGGGGAGACATGCGGGTGCGCTGGATGGCCGAGACGCGTGATGCGCGTCACTACGGCGCAGAACCTATGAGTGGCTGGAACATGCCAACAAGAAGATCGTTGAAACTGTGACTGTCCTTTGCTGTTCCTGGTCAACTCATGTGTTGTTCCTGAGATGTCCATGACGGAACGGTGGCGCGATCATGGGTTGACACGCCCCGGGTGAAGCGGATTTCGTGGCGCTCGAGCGACAGCTCCGCCCTCGACGAGATGGCTGCGGCCGTCCCCGGCGACACCGCCGCCATTGCGAGCGCTCTCAGCCACACCGCCCAGCCCTACGCCGCCGCGGCGGGCGGCGCGCTCGTTCTCCTCGAGGGCTGCTCGCGCCCCACCCTCACGCTCACTCCGCGGCCCTGGACATCCCGTTCCTCGTGCTGCGGAACTAACCCTTCCGGGGCCTAGGCACCGCCGCCTCCATGTCCCTGACCGGTACCGAGGAGCCCGCGACCCCGTGACGATCGACAACCGGCCCAGTACTGGGACCCGCTATGGCCGTCCGGGCGCCGCTACCGCCGCCTCGACCCCGAAGGCAGCAGCTGACCGGCCAGTGGTCCGGGTGCGGGTGGCTGATGACCAGGGGAGGAAACAGTCCGGGTTGTCCGTCTCCAGGACGAGTGCCGCTTTTCCATGCCGCGGCGGACCAGGCGATGGATTAAGCGGCCCGGGCGCACCTTGAAGAGATCGCTCTCAACGCTTCCGCCGACGTCCGCCCCGGCCCGCAGCCGCTCCGCCGGCCGCCACCGCGCCCGGAGTTGCTGATTCCGTCTTCGGACCGGGCCGATCCGCAGAGACCACCAGAGCCGCAAGGGCCGTGGTGACCGGCACTGAGGCGACCAGGCCGATCGATCCGACCAGAGTGCGCACGATCTCCTCGGCGACCAGCTCGCTGTTGGCCACCGTGCCGACCCCGCTCTGGGCGATGGAGAAGAGTAGAAGCAACGGCAGAGCGGCGCCCGCGTAGGCGAGGACGAGGGTGTTGACCACGGACGCGATGTGGTCGCGGCCGATGCGGATGCCCGCCCGGTAGAGCCCGCGCCAGCCCATCGTCGGGTCGGCCTCGTGCAGTTCCCAGACGGCCGACGTCTGCGTCACCGTGACGTCGTCGAGCACGCCGAGGGAGCCGATGATGACGCCGGCGAGCAGCAGACCGCTCATGTCGATCGACGGATACAGGCCGTGGATCAGACCGGTGCTGTCGTCCGTGTTGCCGGTCAGCGCCGCCCAGCCGATGAACTGCGAGCCGAGGATGCCGATCAGCACCAGGGAGAGCAGGGTGCCGAGCACCGCCACCGACGTGCGGGCCGACAGGCCGTGGCACATGTAGAGGGCGATCAGCATGATGGCGCTCGACCCGATCACCGCCACGAGCAGTGGATCAGAGCCCTGCAGGATCGCGGGCAGGATGAAGAAGTTGAGCACCCCGAAGCTGATAGCCAGGGCGAGCAGCGCCATCACGCCGCGCAGCCGGCCCACCACCACGACGGCCAGCGCGAAGATGCCGGCCAGCAGACCCATCGGGAATCGGCGGTTCACATCGGCGACCGAGTACTGCAGGTCCTTGGGCGCGGAGGGCTCGTAGGCGGCCACGACCTTCTCGCCCTGGTGCAGCTGCCGCGACTGGTCGGGCTGCACGATCTCGGTGAACGTACGGCCCTTGTCCTTGCCCGTATCGACCCGGATCGTGGCCTTGTGGCAGGTGCCGTTCGCCTCCTGCTGCGCCGAGGTGCCCTCGGCGGTGGAGGTGTCGCCGGTCGGGGTGTCGCCGGAGGCGTTCACCGACTGGCAGCTCACCTCGACGACCTTGGCGACCGTAGCCTGCTGCGTCTGCCGGTCGAAGCCGACCCCCGTGCGCGCGTGGGACGGGGCTCCGCCGGGCCAGAGCACGACGAGCCCCACCACGACGGCGGCGGTGAAGGGGATCAGGATCGCCGCGATGACCTTGCGCAGATGCCGCGAGACGGGGGCGGCAGGCCCGTGGCCGTGGCTGTGCGTATGTCCGTGGCCGCTGGCGCCCGCTCCGGGGCCGTGGTCGGAGCCATGCCCGGTGCCAGTCACCGCGGCGCGCCCGGTGCCCATCACAGGGGTGTGCCCGTGGCCGACAGTCGGAGAGGGGAAATGGCCCGCGCCGAAATCGGGTCCGTAGCCGGGGTGAGGCGCCGACTCGGGAAGATCCCCGTACTCGTAGTCGTGGCCGTACTCGCCTTCGCGACCACCCCTGGCTGTGGGCCGGTTGCCGCCCCCGTTCCAGTCACTGGCGGTCTGCCGGTCAGCGGCTCCCATGCCGTCTCCCTCGCGGTTGTCCGTGCCCCCTCCGGAGCCGGACCTGCGCGGCGGCTCTCAGGAAGAGTACGGGAACGGCTGTGTCGTAGTCTCAGCCCGATCTCCGCGAGACCCCCGGGGCCTTCTGTCCATCGCGTCTGGATCACGAACCTCTTCACCGGCCGCATCGTCCGCACCGCCCACGAGTGTGTGTGCCGCGAAACTCCCCGTCGCCATGGGCGCGATGCCGGTCCGGAGGAGGCGCGGCGGTGCGGGACCGGCTGACGTCATCCGGCTCGTCGAGGGTGCCCAGGCGCTGACGCCTCGGTGAAGAGCGCGCTTGCGATTGCTGTACGGCCGCGAGGGGTGTTCAGGCTGGCCGGCGGAATGAGCCGCCACGGAAGTGGGCCATCGAGACGCCGCCGGGTCAGCCTCCGGGGTCTGGTTCGGCTTCAGTCTTCCTCTGAGCTGCGTCAAGATCGCCCCAGTTCCCTCCAATGAAGTGCCCAATCTCATCCTATGGAGGGGCAAAGAAATCCCTTGCGGCACTGCCGGTTCGCGCGCCTCGGAATTACGTTCCTCCCGCACCCTGTCATGTCGCGTTCACGGGCATGTGGGGTTAGTTGAATGTCATGCTCATGACTGCGCGGTTCCACCGCTGCTACGCGCGTCACGGGCCTGCCCATCCAGTGCGCATCCCCACGTCGACCGGAGGCAGAACCCCATGCGTGAGTCACGCCTGAGCAAGCGGAGGCGGAGTCTGCGAAGACTTCTCGCCATCTCGTTCCCCGCCCTCACCCTCACCGTCGCCGGACTCGTCGCGGCACCAACTGCTGGCGCCCAGCCCGCCGCGGCCCACCCGCACACCACCAAGGTCACGCAGAACAACAAGGCGCTGACCGCACCCGAGCGCCAGACCTTCCACTCCACCGGCAAGGCCGGTCAGAAGGTCCCCACGACCCGCCTTTGCGCCACCGCTGAGCCGGGCCACGCGTCCTGCTTCGCCCAGCGGCGCACCGACATCAAGCAGCGCCTCGCCTCGGCGCTCGCCGCGGCCCCCTCCGGCCTCTCCCCGGCCAACCTGCACAGCGCCTACAACCTGCCCTCCACCGGCGGCTCCGGCCTGACCGTCGCCGTGGTCGACGCGTACAACGACCCCAACGCGGAATCGGA